>NZ_JBFUHJ010000056.1:0-24838 GCF_056402455.1 Paenibacillus sp. P4_A7
AATCTGGATTGCCTTTAAACGGGACACCTCAGTATCGATTTTTAAGAGTCGTTTTTCCCCAACAAACCAATCCTGCTCTCTTTTTAGTAGAGCTACTCGGGTATGACTGTTTTTGAAAGGGATTCTTGACGTATAAATTACTCCGAAAATCCACAAAAACGTATAAATCAGTGCCATAGAGAAATAGCTTGCGATAAAAAATAAAGGCAGCACGAATAGCAAGACTATAATGCTGTAGATGATGAATGACTTTTTGTAATCCAGCTTGATTTGTTTAAGCCGTTCGTCTTCAAGCACATGATCTGGCAGGCTGACACCAAATAAAAAATGGTGATTGGGTTTGGTTTGAGGCAGATACATCATTGTGACAGCAGCATAGGTGATTAAGATTAGAATGAGTAGAAAGATCATGTTCAACAGTGTGGCTCCTATTCTGTAATTAATATAATTACGTGTGATAATCTCGTATAAATGTGAGATGAAATACGGATATTTAAACGCGTTAATAACCACCACGTTCAGGCATACAGTAATACAAATCATCCAACTTGTCAAAAAAGAACTCCGTGAAATTTGGACAATAGAGCTATTGCACCATTATAATGATGAGTAACGGATGCAGGAATTATCCAACTAAACTACTTCAAGGAGCTACTATTATGATACGTTTTGGGATCATCGGCACGAACTGGATTACGGAAAGATTTATTGATGGGGCACTGGAGGCAGACGGCTTTGCTCTAACTGCTGTTTATTCTCGCAAAGAGGAAACGGCAAGCACTTTCGCATCAAAGTATGGAATAGCTCATATTTTCACAGATGTAGAAGCTATGGCTGCAAGCGGAGAGATTGATGCCGTCTATATCGCAAGCCCGAACTCCTTCCACTCGTCACATGCCATTACTTGCATGAACCAAGGGATTCATGTGTTGTGTGAGAAGCCGGTAGCGTCGAACGCCAAGGAATTCCACCAGATGATTGCGGCTTCCAAAGCAAATAATGTGCTTTTGATGGAGGCACTAAAGTCGACCTTCCTGCCTAGCTTTAAGGCGATACAAGAGAATCTACATAAAATAGGGACGGTTCGTCGTTATTTTGCGAGCTTCTGCCAGTATTCTTCGAGGTATGATGCTTATAAAGCTGGCAACATCCTTAATGCATTTAATCCAGCCTTCTCGAATGGGACATTAATGGATCTAGGCGTTTACTGCATTTATCCACTAGTCGCTTTATTCGGCAAACCAGATGCTGTGAAAGCAACAGCTGTTATGTTGGAGTCTGGCGTGGATGGTGAAGGCAGCATGGTGCTGCAATATCCGAATATGGATGCGGTTCTTATGTATTCGAAAATAACCCACTCCTCGCTGCCCTCCGAAATTCAAGGGGAGAACGGAAGCATCATAATTGATAAGATTAGCGATTCAGTAAAGATAGAGATTCAATATCGCGACGGAACAAAAGAAGACATATCACAGCCAACTCGAAGTAATTCGATGTTTTATGAGGTAACGGAGTTTATAGAACTGATAAAGGCGGGGCGGACGGAGTCGTCGGTTAATTCTTTTGAAAATTCTTTAATGACGTTAGAAATCGTGGACGAAGGTAGAAAGCAAATCGGACTCGTCTATCCGGCGGATTTGAATTAGTAAGCATAGATAAGGTTGGCCTCCCGAGTTTTGGGGGGCTTTTTTTGTATGCAGATAGAGCCTAAATGGACTAATAACTACGACCTAATACCTATTTATGTAAACCGCACTTGACTTTATATTTATAAATGTCATAATGATAATATCAAAACGAAATAATGAATATGAGCAGGTGAACGGTAACAATGGTCGAAAATGAATCTAACTATTCTGTACGTGATTACCGTACGCCTGATGGAGCTCCGGCAGATATCGTCATTTTCACAATTGTATCAACGGAAAAGCAATCGTCTAAGAAGGCGCTGCCTTCACGTGAGCTGCAGGTGCTGTTAATCCAACGTAAAATTTGGCCATTTGATGGGAAATGGGCGCTTCCAGGCGGTTTTACGAAGGAGACGGAAACGTTATACGAATGTGCAAAGCGTGAGTTGAAGGAAGAAACAGCTATTGAGGATGTCCATATTGATTATTTTAACGTGTATAGCGCCCCTGGACGTGATCCTCGCGGATGGATCATCTCACACGCATTTCTAACACTTGTTAATGAGCGAGTGCTGGAGAAGCGGCAAGCAGCGGTTGATGCTGCGGATGTAAGGCTGTTCCCGGTAGAGGAAGCCTTAAAGATGGGTTTAGCTTTTGATCATCATGAAATATTGACGGATGCTTTGCAAGAAATTCGCAAGAAGATGATGACAACAACAATTGCTAAGCAATTCCTCCCTGAAGAGTTTACGATCAGTGAGCTGTACCAGGTCATTCAAACCGTTGTCCCTGCATTTGAAGAACGAAACTTTATTCGTAAAATTACGTCAACACAGAGTCGTAAAGGTATCATTGAGGAATCGAAGAATGAGAAAGGCGAATTAAAGCAATCCAAACAATACTCGCAGCGAGCGGCACAATTGTACCATTTTACCGATGCGGAACCACAGTTATCTATTTATAGCTGAACGGAGACAAGGAGAGTGATGGCATGTTGAAGTTGAATGGATTTGAGCTTAGCGCCAAGCAGTTTCCCAATGGGGAGACATTGGTTAACGGTGATGAAATTATTGTGCATATGGCGGATTACAATACGATTACTTGGAAGTATGAGAATGATGGTGATCTCATTAAGCTGATGTTCGTGAAAAGTTACTTGGATGATAAAAGGGTCGCATGCGCCTTAACCATATACTATATGCCCTATAGTCGAATGGATCGAGTAGAAGGAACTTCAGCGTTTACATTAAAATATGTATCGGGCTTTATCAATCGATTGAACTTCGAGACGGTGACTATCATAGAGCCGCACTCAGATGTATCGCTTGCGCTTATAGACCGCAGTATTGGCAGATACCCAACTATTCAATTGCTGGAACGAGTCGTTGCTGAGGTTGGATTCAATCCAGTGCAGGATTACTTATTCTACCCTGATGCCGGTGCTCAGAAACGATATAGCAAGGTAGATGGTTATAAGCAGCTTGTTGGCTTTAAGGTTCGTGATTTCCAGACGGGCCAAATTAAAAGCTTGGATGTAGTAGGGGACGTGGACCGCGGAGGCTTTAAAGCAATAATAATTGATGATCTTTGCTCCTATGGCGGGACCTTTATACGGAGTGCGGAGAAGCTAAGGGAAATAGGAGCCTCTGAGGTTTACTTGCTTGTTGGTCACTGCGAGCATTCGATTTATAAAGGCGAGCTATTAAAGACTACTTTAATTGATAAAGTGTTTACGACGAATACGATATTGGAAAAGTCAGAGCATGAGAAAATTCACGTATACGAAATCGGAGGGATTTAAAATGAACCAACCATTTGTTTATCCAGCTACACTTCTATGTGATTTTTATAAGGTAAGCCACAAAAATCAGTACCCAAAAGGAACTGAGCTTGTCTACTCGACCTGGACAGCACGTACGAGTCGTCTCGAAGGCATCAATGAGGTTGTAGCTTTTGGCTTTCAATCGTTTATTAAGCAATATATGATTGAATATTTTAATGAGCATTTCTTCGCAAGAACAAGGGAAGACGTAGTAGCAGAGTACAAAAGAGTCATTCAGTTTGCGCTTGGTACGCCTGAGCCGGATGCCAAGCATATCGAAGAGCTGCATGAGCTCGGTTATTTACCGATCAAGATTAAAGCGGCCAAAGAAGGCACTCTGGTTCCGATCAAGGTGCCGATGCTGACCGTTGAAAATACGAAGCCTGAGTTTTTCTGGCTTACGAATTATTTGGAGACGCTGATGTCTTGCCAATTATGGATGCCAGCTACAAGCGCCACGCTCGCATTTGAGTACCGTAAAATTCTTGAAGCATTCGCTCTTCAAACGAACGGTGATACGGCAGGCGTACCTTTTCAAGGACATGATTTCTCCATGAGGGGAATGGGCTCGCTTGAAACGGCGCTTGGCAGCAGTGCAGGTCATCTGATTTCGTTTACAGGGACGGATACAATTCCAGCTATTCTTTATTTGGAAAACTACTATAACGCGAATATAGAGAATGAACTGGTTGGCACTTCGATACCAGCAACTGAGCATAGTGTCATGTGTGCACACGGACGAGATGAAATGGCTTCGTACCGTTATTTGATCAAAGAGGTTTATCCAAATGGCTTCGTCTCGATAGTATCGGATACATGGGATTTGTGGAGTGTGCTGGATGTCGTTATCCGTGGCCTGAAAGAAGATATTATGAGCAGAGATGGCAAGGTCGTTATTCGTCCTGATAGCGGAGATCCAGTTAAAATCATTTGTGGAGATCCAGACGGTAAGAGCGAGTTCGAGCGTAAAGGTGTCATAGAAATACTGTGGGATATTTTTGGAGGAACAACTACAAGTAAAGGCTATAAGCAGCTGGATAGCCATATTGGAGCCATTTATGGTGATGCGATAACGATCTCGCGCTGTCAGGAGATGTGTGAGCGACTTGCGGCCAAAGGCTTTGCTTCGACCAATATGGTATACGGCATTGGTTCGTACACTTACCAATACAACACACGTGATACGTTTGGATTCGCTTTGAAATCGACCTTTACGATTGTTAACGGTGAAGAACGCAAAATTTACAAGGATCCGAAAACAGATAATGGTGTCAAAAAATCACAAACAGGTCTTGTTCTTGTTACGGAACAGGATGGTGTAATTAGTTATACAGATAATCTAACGGTAACGGAATATGAACAGCGTAAAGCGGAGGATCTATTGGAGATCGTATTCGAGGATGGAAAGCTAATCAGAAATGAAGCACTATCGGATATTCGCGCGAACTTATTAAGTCATTTATAAGAACTAAAGCAGTCATTTCAAATACTAAAGCCCAAAGGATAGACCCTTTGAAAGAAGAGGTGCCTATCTTTTGGGCTTTTTTAAGTGGTTATAAAGGTCATTATTGTTTTTGATAATATTTTCATTTAGAAAGGAACTCATTAGTTGTATTCATTAAGCTTTCTTAGGAGTCCACATCGTTTCAATTTCCTCAAGCGATTTTCCTTTCGTCTCTGGCACTACGCGCCAAGTGAACAAGAAGGTGAATAAGGACATTGCACCAAAAATCCAAAACGTAATGGAAGGTCCTGCAAAGCTTAGCATAGGCGGGAATGACTGAGAGACTACATAGTCAGCAGCCCACAGCGCCATAGCGGCAATTGCGGTAGCTTTACCTCGAATACGATTCGGGAAAATCTCGGACATGACCACCCATACGACTGGACCAAGCGAGATGGCGAACGAAGCGACATATAGCAAAATAAAAATTAGAATCAAAGGTCCGGAAGTATGACCAAGTTGGAAAGCTATACCGATAACGATCAAGCATATCGTCATGGAAGACGTACCTACGAGCAATAGCGCTTTACGCCCGACCTTGTCGATAAGCCATAAGGACAAAATAGTGAAGGCGAAATTAATGAAGCCGACAAGAATCGTTTGAACAAGGGATGCGTTCGTACCAGCACCTGTTGCCTTGAATATTTCGGGAGCATAGTACATAACAGCATTGATACCGGTTACTTGCTGAAGGACAGCAAGCGCTACTCCGATAATTAAAGCGATGCGAAGCCCAGGTTTGAATAGCTGACGAATCGATCCACCTTCATGCATGAACGACTCTTTAATATCAAGGACTTCTTTCTTTGCGAGCTCTTCGCCGTGAATCCGTAATAATATGGGCAAGGCATCTGCTGCTCTACCTTGTTTAATTAACCATCTAGGGCTTTCCGGCACAAACAAAAGCAAGATGAGGAACAAGGCACCAGGAATAGCCCCTACTGCAAACATCCAGCGCCAAGCGGTAGAAATACCCCAAGCTTCATCCCCGTAATTTGCAAAGCCCAGGTTAACGAAGTAAGTGAGGAAAATACCGGTAACGACGGCAAGCTGATTTAAAGCAACTAAACGGCCTCGGTATTTGGCCGGTGCAATTTCTGCGTTATAGAGCGGACATAGGGTGGAGGTGATACCGATACCTAAACCGCCGATAATACGAGCAATAATATAACCGGAAAACGTCTCCGGTATAGCAGAACCGATAGAGCCGATAATGAATAGAATAGCGGCTGTAATAAGTACTCTTTTCCGACCAAACCTATCACTTAAAATTCCGGAGAGTCCGGCACCCACGATACAGCCGATAATTAAACTGGATACAGCCCAGCCAACTTCAAAATCATTTAATTGAAAATGATGCTCCATAAAACCGATCGCACCCGATACGACTGCTGTATCAAATCCAAATAGTAAGCCGCCCAAAGCGGATACAATCGAAACTAAGGTTACAAATTTGAGGCTTACTTGCTTGCCTTCTGTATCTGTACTTGTGTTTATTGCCACTTTCAGTTGCTCCTTCCAGTCACTTCTCTTCCAAACGACCTCCAGTATAGCATGAGAGAATGTCCGTCTAGGGAAGATTCATCTTCACTTATCTGTGTTCTTCCCGCATTTATTTTAGACTATTCATCATAAGGGCAGTATTGTAAGAACGTATAGCACATTGTTGTCTTTATAACACAAAAAAGTCCATGTCATCCGGACATGAACTTACTTACAGTGCAAGCAACTTGGGACTGGTTCAATAATCACTTCAATTGATTCCGATATTCGGTAGGTGTAATTCCTGTAACACGTTTGAACACGCGGCTAAAATAATTAGGGTCTTTATAACCAACTTCGAAGCATACTTCCTTTAAGCTTACCTGCTCAGAAACCATTAAGGCCTTCGCCTTATCAATACGTAAGGTAGTAATAAAATCTATGAACGTTATTCCAACCTGCTGCTTGAAAATCTTGCTAAAGTAGTGGGGGTTTAGATGGACGAAATCAGCTACTTCTTCAAGTGAAAGCTCATCGGTGAACCTATCTAGAATATAGTTTTGCGCGTGGTCTAAGACAGTTAAGGTTTGCCGTTCACGTTCCTCGCGAATATGCTCAAGAGCAGTAATGACGTAGGTTCTCTGCATAGGCTCTGCATTTAAAATAGGACTTTCCGTTTCTGAGACGGGTCTTCCATCGCTATGCTTTAATTTCTCGAAGTGGCAGACATGTCCGTTATCTTCATAATAGCTGGAAGCAAATACCGCTTCAAAATAGRATTTGCGAAGTCCATTCGCTCCGTTTCTAGTCGTACCGATTCCAATCGAAACGTTATATCCAAGCTGTCGTTCCGCCTCAGCCAATATTTTTTCCCCGTATTTCGCAATCATCTCTAACCATAAGTCATCTGAAGCTCCTTGCGATTTGCGCAAGAAGATGGCGATATGGCGGTCAATTAAAGAGCTCACAACACTAGATATCCCATAGGCTTTGGCAAAGCCGCGAACCATATCGTAAATTTTGTGTTTATCATGCAGGTCGATTAATTCCGGGAAAGCAATAACGATCGCACAGCCCTGATCTAGCGGGAATTCAAGCCACTCTGATAGCTGTTCAGCAGCTGTATCCAATATTTGATCGAACATGAACATTAATGCGAGTTCATTTTCGACTAAAGGCAGCAATTGAGAAACCTTATGCCGCAGCGAAAGCTCGTCCTTTCGCTTGTGGGAGTCTTGCTCCAGCTCGACAATCAGCAGATTTAGAATAGAAATTATCTGATCCCGCTTAGCTGGCTTAACTAGGTATTCCTTAACGCCAAGCGATAGAGCCTCCTTAGCATAAGCGAAATAATCATAAGCGGTTACCAGAACAAACTTTGTATTGGGCAATCGTTCTTTAATTTCCTTAATGGCGGCGAGTCCTTGGATACCCGGCATATTCACATCCATCATGACGATATGTGGACGGTGCTCTTCTGCCTGCTCGATGGCCTCTCGACCGTTGGCGGCATGGATGATATGGAATGTGTTAGGGAGCATACGTTGAATGATCCATTCAAGACCTTCTCTTTCTAAAGCTTCGTCATCAGCGATTAATAGGCGATACATTAAAGCTATCACCCTCCTTTCTTGGGGGTATGAGAATCGTAACAGTCGTTCCAACGCCAAGTGTACTATCTATAGCTACAAGATCATCATGTCCGTAAAATAACTGAAGCCGCTTAAATACGTTTCTAGTACCAAACCCTGTTGAACGTGCCGTTCCCGGCTCAGCTTCCAGCCGCAGCAAAGCTTGTCTTACATCTTCACTCATTCCGATACCGTTATCTGATATGGCTATTCGCAAATATTGCTCATCATATGAAATGTTCAGTCGGATGACGGCCCCTTGTTCCATTTGTTCAATTCCATGCAAAAACGCATTCTCTATAATAGGCTGAAGGGTTAGGGCTGGTAAAAGAGTATGTAATGCGGAATCATCAATGTTAAGCTCCAGCCGAATGCGGTCGCGAAAGCGCGTTTGTTGAATAACCAAATATTCCTTCACATGCTCTAGTTCATCGCCCAAGGTTACTGGCTGATCAAGCTTACGTAGATTATAGCGCATTAAATTAGACATCGACACGATCAGATCACTTGTCTTTTCCGCGCCTTCGAGCAGTGCTAGCTTGGACAGAACATTAAGTGTATTAAACAGAAAATGGGGATTGATTTGGCTTTGCAAGGTTTGAAGCTCTAATTCTTTGACTAGCCGATCGTTAATAATGTTTTCTTTATCCTTCTCGATAAACAGCATCAAATCAGAAGACATTTTCTCAAATGCTCCAGATAATAGGCCAAGCTCGTCATTCTCTCTGATAGGTGCTGGATTCACTTTCARATCGCCTTTAGCGATTTGTCTCACCTGTCTGACTAATAAACTAACTGGTTCTGTAATGCTATGAGAAATCCAAATCGCAAGTACCACACTCATTAAAGTATTAATTAAGAAAACCGCTGCTCCGAGCTGGTTCATCCGTTTATTTTGCTGCTGAATTTGCTCGTGAATCGGTTGATAGAAGCTTAATTCTACATCAACGAGGTGAAGCCCCTCATCACGAATAAATCCTGCTGTTAACTCTGCTTTTTGGTAATAGGCAAGTGCGACGCTCGGTTCATGTTCAGAGATAGCAGTAAGCGCAGCTTGTTCCTGCTCAAGAAGGGTTTCCAGCATATTATTATAGCCCGTGAGGGCTGAAGATTGAATGGAGGATCCCTTTTTCTCTGTTAGCAATTGACGCAGCTGTTGTAGTTGCTGCTTCTCTTTCTCCAATTTTCCCTTTTTGCTATCAGTGGGATCGATTAGATAACTATATAGAGTACTGAGATGGTTTTCAGAAGTCTGAACGGTTTGCTTATATAACAAGATGTGATCCATCATCAAATTATAGCTTCGTTGTACCGTTTTTCCACTCTCAAATAAGAAGAAGGAGACTGAATTCGTAAGCAGCACAAGCAACGGAATAAATAGCAGCAGCTTTTTACGAATGGTCATTGTTTTTTTTCCTTAGCTTCAAAAGAATCAATCGTACTCGGGTCAATAACAAATGTATTTGTAAAATGCTGCTGAGGAGGCATCATTCCGTTGAAATAGTCTTTCAATAAGGAAATGGCTGCATATCCGATTGTATAAGGCTGCTGTACGATAGTAGAAGTAATCTGTTTTCTTCTAATGCCGTCCATTGTTTCTTTCAGATCGTCAAATGCGAATATATGCAGCTGCTCGCTTTGAATCCGCTTTTTGGCATCTAACATTCCTAAGCCGTCAAGAGCACTGAATCCGACTAGATAGTTGGTTTCTGGGTGACTGAGCAATATCTCTTCCGTTTGTTTGGCTGCTAGAAGTCGGGATATATGGGAGGATCGAACATCGACGATCATAAGCTCAGGGTAACGAGTTATAACGGAACGGAAGCCTTCAAGTCGAAGCCGCTGATTATAGGCTAGTTCATCACCGAGGAGAACACCAATACTGCCTTGGCCACCCGAAGCTTGTATAACCAACTCGCCCATTTGTTTTCCAGCTAGAAAATTGTCTGTGCCAACATAGTAAAGTCGCTGGCTCTGAGGCTCATCCGTGTCTAACGTAATAATAGGGATTCCTAAGGCGGAAGCTTCGGTAATTATCGTACGGTACTGAGGATCATCTATTCCTTGGATTAATATGGCATCTACTTTTTTGGTAATACTCTTCTGTAACAGCTTGACCTGCTCTTCTGGATTAATACGGAACGGACCCATATAATCAAAATCCATCTTGAATTGTTGTGAAGCATCTCGCGCACCTTTTTCAATGGAGCGCCAATAGGGATTGTCCAGCTCTTGAGAAATCAACACGATTCGTAAGGGGTCATCGACTCCTTTAACGGGCAGTGACAAAGGCTTGACCAGCTCGCGAATGTGGAGAACTGAAAACAAGAAGCTCAAGAGCAAGCTGGCAAATAGGATGAATAGGACAAAAATAGTGAGGTTCCATTTTCGAGTCGACATGTTGAAGTCCTCTCTTTTTATAAGATGAAGTTGTTATTCCCGCATCGGTCAGAGGGTAATGGGTAACCATAGGGTAATAGACAATAAAAAATAGGAGCTGAATTAAGTATGTCTAATTCCACAACGAAAAAACCTGTTTTTCCACCTCAGCATCAGAATAAGCAGCCGGGCATTGAATCTGAGATGAATCCTTTGCCTATCTATGATTCGGGCACATATAAAGCTGCCGGGAAGCTGAAGGGTAAGACTGCGATCATTACGGGAGGCGATAGTGGAATCGGTCGTGCTGTAGCGATAGCTTTTGCGAAGGAAGGCTGCGATATAAGTATCGTCTATTTAAATGAGCATGAGGACGCCAAGGCAACGCAGGCATTAGTGGAGAAATACGGTGTGAGATGTATGATTATTGCTGGGGATATCGGTTATGAAAAGTTCTGTAAGAACGTGGTGGACAGTACGATAAAGGAGCTTGGAAAGCTCGATATTGTTGTTAATAATGCAGGTGAGCAGCATGTTAAGCAGAAGCTGGAGGATATAACAGAGGAGCAGTTGACTGCTACGTTCCGAACAAATGTGTTTGGGATGTTTTACTTGACGAGTGCCGCGCTGCCGCATCTGACGAAAAATAGTGCGATTATTAATACAGCGTCCATTACGGCGTACCGCGGAAATCCAACCTTAATCGACTATTCGGCAACCAAGGGTGCCATCGTCTCCTTCACTCGTGCGCTAGCTACTAATTTAGCAGGGAAAGGTATCCGCGTTAACGGTGTTGCTCCTGGACCCATTTGGACTCCGCTTATACCTTCAACATTCGACGAACAGTCAGTATCGACCTTCGGCTCTGATACACCTATGCAGCGAGCAGGACAGCCGCACGAGCTGGCTGCAGCTTTCGTTTATCTCGCTTGTGAGGATTCCAGCTATATGACCGGCCAGTTCCTTCATGTAAATGGAGGTGAAGTAGTTAACGGTTAATTATATGATAACAATTGTTGATTAGCGCGACTTGTGATAATGACTGTTAGGTTGTATCATATATACAATTCTAGCTACACCATCCCCGATGTACTTTATGGAAAAGGAGAATACATATGTCAAATAAATTGCAAACCCATTTGGAAAAATATGCGGAACTTATTGTTAAGACTGGCGTAAACGTGCAGCAAGGACAGGAAGTGTTCATCACAGGAGCGATCGAGGCAGCTGATCTAATACGGCTAATCGCGAGCAAGGCTTATGCTGCTGGAGCAGGAAATGTTCATGTGGATTGGACAGATGATACGTTGTCACGTTTGAAGTATGAGAAAGCTGCTGATGAGGTGTTCACACAGTTTCCTGAGTTCGAAACTCTTAAGCGCAACCTATTCGTGAAGCGCGGTGCGGCTTTTATTTCGATTACATCTTCCAGCCCCGATCTGTTGAAGGGAATAGATTCAGGACGGATCGGAAATTATCAGAAGGCATCTGGTGAAGGGCTTAAAGAATTCCGACGTGCGATTCAATCAGATAAAGTAAGCTGGACAGTTGTAGCGGCAGCAGGTAAGGAATGGGCTGCTAAAGTTTTCCCTGAAGCGGGAGAGGCAGAAGCAATAGAATTATTGTGGAAAGCTATTTTCGATTCTGTACGTCTTCATGCAGCTGATCCGGTTAAGGCTTGGGAAGAGCATAATGCTACCCTGCATAGCAAGGCTACAACTTTGAATGACAACCAGATTCAGAAGCTGCACTATACTGCACCAGGTACGGATCTGACAATAGAACTTTCAGATAAGCATATATGGGTAGCTGCTGGCAGTACAAATCAGAATGACGTATCATTTATGGCGAATATGCCGACGGAAGAAGTATTTACGGTGCCGCTCAAAACAGGAGCAAACGGCTACGTATCAAGTACAAAGCCTCTAAGCTATGGCGGCAATATTATTGATCGTTTCAAACTTACCTTCGAAAATGGTCGCATTGTGAAGACAGAGGCTGAGGAAGGCCTTGAGTTTTTGGAGAAGCTTGTTGAGATCGATGAGGGCTCGCATTATCTCGGAGAGGTTGCGCTCGTGCCTCATAAGTCTCCGATTTCGGAGTCTAATATTTTGTTCTACAATACTTTGTTTGACGAAAATGCTTCGAACCACCTTGCTATTGGCAGTGGTTATGCCTTTAACATTGTTGGCGGCAAAGCAATGACGGCAGAGGAGCTCGTAGAGAACGGAGTCAACTCCAGCATTACGCATAATGATTTCATGATTGGCTCTGCGGAGATGGATATCGATGGAATCAAAAGAGATGGTACAATCATTCCGATATTCCGCAAAGGCAACTGGGCGATATAATCTATCGTTACAGGGGAAGGAGCTGCAATGTCGATGTAATCGACCTGCGGCTCCTTTTTTCTGTCCATATTAGGTGTAAGGCTTTTAATTAACAAATAATAGGATGATTCCCAAGTGCCTATATGACATTTGTCATATATACGAGTTGACGTTTATGACTACAACTTGCCTGCTCTTTTCTTTACAATAAGATTAGAATACAACGGTAGACGTTCCGTGATCCATGCTAAGCGTCATATTGAGGAGGAATAATTCGATGACAGAGCCGAAACAAGCTAACCTTAAAAAAACAATCGCTCCTTATGAAAAAACGGATTTGAAATCGAGTGTCAGACAGCTTATTAACACTTTAGTGCCACTAGTGCTGCTTTGGTATGCGGCTTATTATAGCCTTTCGATATCTTACTGGCTTACACTTGCTCTGGGGATTGTTACTTCGGGGTTCGTCATTCGAACGTTCATTATTTTTCATGATTGCACGCATGGTTCATTTTTCAAAAGCAAACTAGCCAATGACATCGTAGGAACAATTACGGGTGTAATTGCTCTTGTACCGTATAAACAATGGAAAAACTCTCATGCCATCCATCATGCAACAAGCAGCAACCTCGATAAGAGAGGTACTGGTGACATGTGGGTTCTAACCGTTGATGAATATGCGGCAGCGCCGCGTATGCGCCGTATCGCGTATCGTATTTATCGCCTTCCGATTGTCATGTTTGGGATTGGTCCAATAGCAGTATTCCTCATTCAATATCGCTTTAATGCTAAAGGTGCAAGGAGTAAAGAACGTAATAACACCTATTTGGTAAATTTACTTCTCGTTTTATTATATGCTGGACTGTATTTTGCAATTGGCTGGAAAGCACTGCTTTTAGTCCAAGGTCCAATATTCTTCATTTCGGGTATGTTAGGCATATGGTTGTTTTATGTGCAGCATCAATTTGAAGACTCTTACTTCGAGAACAATGAAGAATGGAGTTACGTGAATGCTGCAGTAGACGGAAGCTCTTATTATAAATTGCCTAAAGTTTTGCAATGGATTACAGGCAATATCGGCTTCCACCACGTTCATCATTTGAACTCAAAGGTGCCGAACTATTATTTAGAGCAAGCTCATAATAATACACCGCCGCTTCAAAAAGCTACGACAATTACGATTCGTCAAAGCTTAGACTCGCTTCGTTTCCGTCTATGGGACGAGACGAACAAAAAGTTTGTCAGCTTCAAGAGCGTTAAGCATCGCCTTCATAAACAGGATCCTGCCGAAGTTGCGTCTGCTGAGAGTTTGAAGGCTGCGCGTCCTAGTTTACAAGGGAAATAAATACCTGTACAAAAAATATGATAAAATGAATGATGATCCATACATTTTAATGGATTAGATCGATAAAAAAAGGGCGGACGGCCAATGAGTAAGTGGTATCAAATCTTTCACAAAAACACTGGTCTAAGCCCTTATGTATGGTTGGTTTTTTATATCCTTCCATTTTACTTCATATTCAAATCGACCTCTCTATACCAAGCGGCTTCAGGCATTGGGATGATCCTATTATTTTTCATTTGCTACTGGCTGTCCTTTGTTTCCAAAGGATGGCTTGTCTATTTCTGGACAAGTGTACAAATCGTCATATCCGTTGCGATGACCTTGTGGTTCAGCTATGTGTACTTCTCGATTTTTTTAGCATTTTTTATAGGGAATATCAAAAACCGAGCTGGTTTTTTTACGCTCTATACGATTCATATCGTGAGTACATTTATTACGGTCAATTATGGATTCGCGACGCAAAATACTTTGTTTTTCACGCAGTTTCCTTTTATTCTTATCAGTCTGATCGTTGTCATCCTACTTCCCTTCAATACTTATAATAGCAAGAAGCAGGAGAAGCTGGAGGATGAACTAGAGGATGCACATAAACGGATTTCAGAGCTTGTGAAGATGGAAGAACGGCAAAGAATTGCGCGAGATTTACATGATACCCTGGGTCAAAAATTATCACTCATCGGATTGAAGAGCGATCTAGCGGGAAAATTAATGATTAAAAACCCAGCGCAGGCACAAGCGGAAATGAACGATGTTCGTCAAACGGCAAGAACTGCGTTGAAGGAAGTTAGGGAAATGGTAACGCAAATGCGCGGCACAAGACTTGAGGACGAGATGTTTCGTGTAAGGCAGATATTGAATGCAGCCGATATAGAGTTCCAATTAGAGGGAGACCCTAAGCTGACAAACACATCCTTGCTTACTGAAAATGTGCTTAGCATGTGCCTGAAGGAAGCAGTAACAAATGTTGTTAAGCATAGCGGCGCATCAGAATGTTCTGTTGTGATAGAGTCTTCGCAAGCCGAGCTTGTTCTGAGTGTGAAGGATAATGGTGTAGGAATTGCGGAACCGCATAGAAATTATAACGGTCATGGTCTGCAAGGGATGAAGGAACGACTTGAATTTGTGAACGGCAGTATGGAAATTATAGTGAATGACGGCGTGACACTCATCATAAAAGTTCCTAATTTAGTCAAACAACCAATAAAGGAGTTGAGGGTATGATACGCATAGTAATTGCCGAAGATCAGCGAATGCTGCTTGGTGCCCTCTCTTCTTTGCTTGATTTAGAAGATGATATGAAGGTAGTAGGCAAAGCAAGCAACGGTCAGGAAGCGATTAGCTTGGCGCAGCAGCTAAAGCCTGATATTTGTATCATGGATATCGAAATGCCGGCAAAAAGCGGTCTGGAAGCAGCTGAAGAGATTAAAGGTTTAGGTATCAAAGTGATTATATTAACCACTTTTGCTCGTTCAGGCTACTTTGAGCGTGCGCTCAAGGCAGGCGTAAGCGGGTATTTATTGAAGGACAGTCCAAGCGAAGAACTTGCGAATTCTATACGCAGCGTCATGGCGGGTCGACGCATCTATGCCTCGGAGCTTGTGGATGAGGCATACGGCCAAGAAAATCCTTTAACAGAGCGTGAAAAGGAAGTATTAGGACTCGTGGCAGATGGGAAAAACACGAAGGAAATCGCAAGTGAACTTTTTATTACAACAGGTACAGTTCGCAATTATATTTCTGTTATACTAGATAAGCTAAATGTCAGTAACCGGATCGAAGCGATTACTCGCTTTAAGGAAAAGGGTTGGTTCAAATGAAACACAAAGATGAAGGCCAACTGACAATATAGGGTTGGCTTTTTTTGTGTTTTAATAGATAAGAATACGAATGACATAGAATTTCTTTAATAGGAAAAAGTAAGACAAAGAGGTGAATAAGATGAATGGTCCTAATTTAACGTTACATACAGATAAATATCAAATTAATATGATTTATGCGCATTGGATGCAAGGCAGCATGAACGAAAAAGCGATATTTGAAGTTAATTTTCGCAAGCTTCCGTTTGGAAACGGCTACGCTGTTTTCGCTGGACTAGAGAGAATCGTTCAGTATATTTGCTCGCTGAGCTTTGGAGACGAGGAAATTGCTTACTTGCGGCTACAGGAAGAAAATTATAAAGAAGAATTTCTGGAGGAGCTTCGTCAATTTAGCTTCAAGGGGAATATCCATTCGGCAGAGGAAGGAACGCTAGTCTTTGCAAATGAGCCGTTGCTGCGAGTCGAAGCGCGTGTGTTTGAGGCGCAGCTGATTGAAACAGCCCTATTGAATATGATGAACTACCAGACGTTAGTTGCGACGAAGGCTTCGCGAATTAAACAGGTTGCGCCTAACGATGTGCTGCTTGAATTCGGTACAAGACGAGCCCAAGAGGCGGATGCTGCTATATGGGGAGCTAGAGCGGCATATATAGCAGGCTTTCATGCAACGTCCAATATGCGAGCTGGGATGATCTTCGGCATTCCAGCGAAGGGGACACATGCGCACTCTTGGGTACAGGGGCATGATACGGAGGAGGACGCTTTTCGCAGATATGCAGAAGCGCTGCCTGATCATGTAACTTTACTGGTCGATACATATGATACACTAAAAAGTGGTGTGCCAAATGCGATAAAGATCGCAAAGCTTCTTGAGAAGCAGGGTAAAAGATTAAAAGGTATTCGTCTCGACAGTGGCGATCTAGCCTATCTCTCGCAGATGGCGCGCAAGCAGCTTGATGAAGCGGGCTTTCCTGATGTGAAAATTGTTGCTTCCAACGATTTAGATGAAAATCTGATTTTTAATCTGAAAGGACAAGGTGCAAGAATTGACAGCTGGGGAGTCGGAACAAAGCTTATAACAGCAGCAGATCAGCCTTCGCTCGGCGGTGTATATAAAATGGTTGCGAGGGAGAAGGAAGGGGCATATATTCCTGTTATTAAAATCTCAGCCAATCCGGAGAAGGTATCCACCCCCGGCTTTAAGGATGTTTACCGTATTATTAATAAGGAAACGGGTAAAGCAGAGGCGGATTATATTACACTGAGGGATGAGGATGAGATTCAGAGGGGTGAGCGAATTAAGCTCTTTGATCCAATCCATCCGTATATTCATAAATTTATCGATAACTACGCTGCCGTTTCTTTATTAAAGCCGATTTTTTCAGATGGTGAGCTTGTTTACGAAATGCCTTCGCTTGAGCAAATTCGAATTCATCATGAGGAACAGCTTGAACTCTTTTGGCCGCAATATTTGCGTAAGCTTAACCCCGCGGAATACCGTGTGAATTTAAGTATAGAGACATGGAAGCAAAAGATGGACTTAATCAAACAGTATCATTTGTAAGGAGCAACTGTCGTTAATAGACCAATTGGATAGGTAGAAGACAGGACAACGAATAACGCTGTCCTGTTAGGAGGAAAATGATGAACCTCTTGGATAGTGTTATACCAGGTGATAAGCATAGAACAGTTTATGAACTTATACGAAAACAAGATACGATATCCAAAATACATTTATTAGAGCAAACGAAGTGGTCAGTCAGTACGATGACTCGGACACTTGAGGAGCTTTGCGAGCAGCAGCTTATACTGGAAGCGGGTTTAGGTGATTCTACCGGAGGAAGACGTCCAATCTTATATACGGTTAATCCGACATATGGGTATTTGTTTGGCTTAGAAATATCTCGGACAAATGCGATGCTCATAATGTGTGATATGAGCTTAAATAAGCTGGCCTCTAAACGTTGGACGATGACCGAAGAGATGACGCCTGATATTGTTGTGAGCGAGGTTGTTATTGCTGTAAACGACATGATGTCTGAGCTGAACATCGATGTAAACGTTGTAATTGGTCTTGGGGTTGGCGCAGTTGGTCCTTTGGATCGAACGAAGGGCAATATGATAAACCCCTTATATTTTCCTGCGACAGGCTGGTCCAATGTACCGATTCAACATATGCTGGAGGAGAGGCTCTCTATTCCGGTTGTGCTCGATAATGGCGCTAATATGGCTATTCTAGGTGAGCACTGGTCGTCGAGGAACGAGAACTGCCGGCATTTAATTTACATACATGCGGGGGTCGGGTTGCGTTCAGCAGTCATGACAGATGGGAAAATCGTATACGGAGCAGCAGATATTGAGGATTCGATTGGACAAATGATCATTC
This sequence comes from Paenibacillus sp. P4_A7, assembly GCF_056402455.1. Taxonomy (NCBI): domain Bacteria; kingdom Bacillati; phylum Bacillota; class Bacilli; order Caryophanales; family Paenibacillaceae; genus Paenibacillus; species Paenibacillus sp. P4_A7. The sequence goes on from NZ_JBFUHJ010000056.1 coordinate 18,325, forward strand.
AAGCGGATGGTCCGCGTTTAAGCGAGGATAGCAACTATGGCAGTTTGGATACTTATGCTACTATTTATGCGATTGAACAGCACGCGCGTGCTGAACTTAAGCAAGGCAGCGCTAGTATGCTGTTGCAGGATGGGACGAATATAGATCACATTTCTTTTCCACAGCTGGTTCAGGCATTAAGGGCGAATGACCCGCTGATGATTGAGTTATTCAATCAGACGGCTGCTTACCTCGGAATAGGGCTTTCTAATATTATAAATGTGCTTCACCCACAAAGGGTCATCCTCGGTGGCCCGCTTATTAATGCTCACCCGATGGTATTTGAGATAGCAACAAAGGTTGCAACTAGAAATATTCATTTTTCTTCGTTATATCATGTGGATTTTTCTTTGGGAAACTTAGGGGAAGAGGCAATCGTTATCGGAGCGGCAGCAGCTGTTATCAAACAAATGACGTCGATTGTTGATTAAAATGTTGCCAGGTGGCATTTTGATATTAAATATACAAACTAATAGGGGGCTCCTTACATGGAGCCCCTATTTGTAATAATGTTTTAAGAAACAGTGATTTTACCGACCATGTCTTTATGACCGGCTCCGCATTGAATAGAGCAATTATAGTCAAAGACACCTGCTTCGGTTACTGTAAAAGTAGCTGTTTCGCCATTATTGATGTTAACATTTAAACCTGGGATTTGGAGACCGTGATTGCCGTTTACATTTTTGAGAGTAAGCTTAACCGTGTCTCCGACTTTCAGTTTAATGTCTTTCTGGTCAAATTCGAAATTTGTAGCAGATACAGTGATATCTTTCGTTTGACCTGCTCCCCCACCGACAGCAGTGGGGCTTGGAGTAACGTTAGTCCCTCCGTTATTGTTAGTATTTTTCCCGCATGCGCTTAATGCAAGTACCAATGCCAGAGCCGTTATCGTCAAAACGAGATAAAGCAGTTTTTTATTCATGATGTATACCTCCTGTGTAGGAAAGGTGTAATGGTTATACAAATACCTATCCATTATCCTTTAACCTACCCGACTTATTGCTCTTTTAAACCTATGGAGAAGTGAAAGACAATAAATCAGTTGGAGGGTCAAGTGACGCTTTTATTGTGAGATTGACTTCGATGAAAGTGCATCTCTAAGTACCTGCTCGACTTTACTTAGATGTTCCGTAATCAGCTTAGCAGCACGCTGCTTGTCTCGTTGCTCAATGGCTTCGTAAATAGTCTGGTGTTCATTGAGAAGTCGAGCTGCAGTCGCTTTCTCCTGATAGAACCATAATTCGCGAGTCTGCCGAATAGATCCTGCAAATCGATCGGATATCGATTCCATGAGTTGAATGAGTAGGGAATTTCCGGATGCAGCAGCTATCGCCATATGGAACTCTGCGTCAGCACGTTCACCCTCTGAAGTATCATTACGACCTAGGCTTTGCTCCATGACAGATAAGAGTCCGCGAAGACGGGATAAATCATCCTCGGTACGTTTTTCAGCAGCAAAGGACGCCGCTCCAATCTCAAGCACCCCACGCACCTCGAGAAGCTCAATTAAAGAGTCGGCACCTTGGAATAATTGATCAGCCCCGTTTTTTGTCTCACTCGGAAGAACGGCTTTGACGAAGGTTCCTCCTCCTTGGCGGACATCGAGCCATCCCATAGCTTTTAGTGCGCTAACGCCTTCCCGGATTGTAGAACGACCAACGCCGTAAGCTTCAGCGAGTTGGACTACTGAAGGAAGCCTTTGCCCTGGCTGCAGCTCGCCTGATTGGATCTGAAGGAGAATATGATCAGCTACCAGTTCGTGGCCTTTCGGGTTTTCTATTTTCATATTGCGCATCATGAACCTCCAGAGCGTCGATAAATTCAATTTGATTCGATATCTATACAATACTACAAGTATGAAATATAATGAAGTAAAAGTCATCAGATGACCTGATGTTTATGTGGGAGGAATTTTAATGTTGGATACAACACTTACTCAAGAACTTCGAAGAATTGTAGGAGATAAATACTATCGAGATGACAAAGAAGCGTTGGTCACCCATTCGTACGACGGAACTCCGATGCTTCAAAGCTTGCCAGACGGAGTCATCTATCCTGAAAATACACAACAAATATCTGAAATAATGAAAGCTCTTGCCGCTCACCGTGTACCGATAGTTCCACGAGGCTCTGGATCCAATTTGTGCGGAGGGACTGTACCTGTCCAAGGTGGAGTTGTATTAGTTATGCATCGGATGAATCGTATATTGGAGATTGACCAAGAAAATTTGACGGCAATCGTACAGCCGGGGATTATAACAGCACAATTTATTAATCATGTTGAGTCTTTAGGACTTTTTTATCCACCTGATCCGAGCAGCATGAAGATATCAACGATTGGCGGCAATATCGCAGAATGCTCGGGAGGCTTGCGCGGGCTCAAATACGGTACGACAAAGGATTATGTTATCGGCTTAGAGGCAGTCCTAGCAAATGGAGAAATTATTCGAACTGGCGGCAAGCTGATGAAGGATGTCGCGGGTTATGATCTGACTAAGCTGTTGGTAGGTTCTGAAGGAACACTCGCAATCATAACTGAAGCAACGTTGAAGCTTGTGCCGCCTCCGGCCAGCAAGAAGACGATGCTCGCGATGTTCAAGGATCTGTATGGGGCGGCTAGAGCGGTATCCCGCATTATTGAAATGAAGATTATACCGGCTACGTTGGAATTTATGGATAACCCAACTATTCGGGTTGTGAACGATTTTGCTAAGCTGGGTCTTCCGCTAGATATGGAGGCAATCCTATTGATCGAACAAGACGGCGAACCGGAGACGGTCGAACGTGACATTGAGCGGATTCGAGAAATATGTGAAATGGAAAAAGCAGATCGAATAGATGTTGCGGAGACCAGGGAGCAGGCAGAGAAGCTATTGACTGCGCGTCGCAGTGCTTTTACGGCATTGGCTCGACTTAGACCAACTACAATTCTCGAGGATGCGACGGTTCCTCGTTCAAGAATTGCCGATATGGTACTCCGTATTAATGAGATTGCTCGAAAATATAATGTCTCCATCGCTACATTTGGTCATGCAGGAGACGGGAATCTGCATCCTACTGCTACGACGGACGCAAGGGACCATGAAGAAATTCATCGAGTGGAGCAGGCGTTTGAGGAAATTTTTGAAGCGGCTATCGAGCTTGGTGGGACCATCACCGGTGAGCATGGCGTTGGCCTTGTGAAGGCGCCGTTCTTGGAATGGAAAATCGGAAGTGCAGGTATGGAGGTTATGCGCGGGATTAAACATGCTTTCGATCCCCATCAACTACTGAACCCTGGCAAAATATTTGCCAAGGAAACAAGAAAAAGGGTGGTGATTGAACGTGGCTAATACAAGTGTTCAAACACATATTCATAATGAAATTCAAAGTAAACCGGCCATTGAGCATAGTAACCCGCTGGCAAGAACATTACTTGCTAAGCTTGATTACGATCAGCTTACGAATTGTATGCGCTGTGGGTTTTGTCTCCCAGCTTGTCCTACGTTCCGAGAAACAGGGCTTGAACCAGAATCTCCTCGGGGCCGAATTGCACTCATGAAAGCTGTTGCGGACGGCATTATGGATCCCGATCAGGCATTTGAGGACCAAATGAATCACTGCCTAGGCTGCAGAGCATGCGAACCAGCGTGTCCGGCTGATGTTAAATATGGACAATTAATCGAGCAAGCCCGCGACGCCATTGAAGATCACGCTGAACATAGCGCACCTATTTCTGGAATGCGCAAGCTATTCWTCAAAGGTGTTTTCCCTCATCGCAAAAGCTTGAAGCTGCTAGGTACTTCACTTTCTCTCTATCAAAAATCCGGATTGCAAACCATTGCAAGAGGGAGTGGTATGATGCGTCTGTTCCCTAAGCATTTACGGGAAATGGAGCAAATTTTACCTGATGCGACTGGAAAAGGTGTGGTCGAGAGACTAGGAACTGTATACCCCGCAAAGGGAGAAAAGATAGCACGTGTCGCTTTGTTTCGTGGCTGCATTATGGATGTGATGTTTGCTGAGACAAATGTTAACACAGTCAAGCTGCTGGCTGAAGCGGGCTTCGAAGTCGTCATTCCGAATGAGCAAGTATGCTGTGGAGCTCTCCATGCCCATAGTGGTGAGATGGATTTGGCTAGAGGGCTGGCAAGAACTAATCTAGAAGTGTTCAAAGAAGCAGAAATCGAGTATATCGTCTCCAACGCGGGTGGTTGTGGAGCACTTCTTGTAGAATATGACCACCTGATGAAGGATGATTCCAAATATAATGAGCTTGCAGAGTGGTTTGCTTCACGAGTCATCGATGTGAGTCAGTTGTTAGTAGATCATGGTCGTCTTCCTTCATTTACGGAGTCCGAGGCAAACGCAACCGAGCCGGTTACGATTACCTATCAAGACTCCTGCCACTTGCGGAATGTAATGAAAAGCTCGAATGCACCGAGGAAGCTAATGAGTCAGGTAGCAAATGTAAACTTCACCGAGATGAAAGATGCTGACACCTGCTGCGGTTCGGCGGGAATCTATAATGTGACGCAGCCGGAGATGGCAGGGCAAATCCTTGATCGTAAAATGGAGCATGTCAAACATACCGGTGCTCGTTACTTGCTTACCAGCAATCCGGGCTGCCTGCTGCAGATGAAGCTAGGTGTGGAGAAACATGGAGTGAGTTCTCAAATGGAAGTTAAGCATGTTGTTGATTTTCTATATGAAAGAATAACTGGCAGTACGAATCAATAATTGAACGGCTGTATTTCGGAGAAGCTGTGATTTTACAGTTAATTATTACTATAGGCTAAATACAACTGTCTTTTGTTTTAGACCCTGCGCTTCATCTAGAAGTAATTCAGAGGAAGCAGATATTTCTTGCATAACTGCTGTTTGCTCCTGAGCGGCGCTTGCTATGCGAGAGCCGTCATCAGAAATGGTGGCGGCTGTGCTTGCGATATTTTTGGCTTTATCAAACATACTGTTAATTTGTTCGGTTTGTTCTGCAATATGCGTTACAATGCTTTGCAAAGCGCGAGCTGTTTCATTAACTGAAGTTATAACCTCATCAAGCGCAAGCTTGGCATTCTCACCTGTTATGGTTTCGTGATGGATTAGCTGCATCTGCTTGTCAGTTTCATTAACGACAGTCAAGGTTTGTTCTTGCATTTGTCCAATTAACTGATTGATCTGATCGCCAGCAGCTGCGCTGTCCGTTGCAAGCTTACGAATATGCTGGGCGACGACTGCAAAGCCATGCCCCTGATCGCCAGCATGTGCAGCTTCAATAGAAGCATTGAGGGCCAGCAAATGAGTCTGGTCAGCAATTTGACTGACAAGCTGCGAGATCTGACTGATTTCGCTTGCTTGCAGCTCGAGGCTACGGACGATACGTAATGTATTCTGACTTGTTTCGGATATATGAAGCATGCCATCTACCAAAGAACGCATTTGGGTCGCATTATCGGATATCGTATGAACCATTGTATCGGCAAATACGATGGCTCGCTCTGCTTCGTTGTTTATACCGTGTGCGCTCTGCGCGGTTTGTTCAGCGCTGTGCAGCATTTTCTGTGCAGAGGATGCTTGCATAGCTGCACCTTCGGCCATCCGTTCAATCGTTAAAGTAATCATTTCGATATGATTGGTTGCTTGTCCGATTGCAGACCCAAGCGTACTGGCACTTCGGTCTGTAACCGAAACGCTGTCTGTAACATTGGTGATCATCTGCCGCAGATTACTCAGCATCACTTGGAAGGATTGGTACAGCTTTCCTATTTCATCACGAGAATGATATTTCGGAATAGAAATATTCAGGTTGCCGGCCGCCACACTATCAACAACTTTTGTAAGTCGCAGCAGGGGTCTAATAATGAACTGTGCCGCCAGCCATCCGAGAACGCATGTCCACAACACCCCAAGCCCCATTACCCCTGTAATATAAATCCACTCTGTCATGTTCGGTGCCAATAATGGCTTTAATTGAAATATAAAGAAAGCGCTCGTGCTGTAGGTAGCTGTAGATACGATCAAGATGCCTAGCACAAGCTTACGTACTAAACCGAATGCCATGTTAAATCCTCCCTATAGTTACAATGCTTACATACTACGTTTCATTAATTATATTAATTATGTGCTACTATTAAAGTGATGTAGATCACAGTCCATAAGAGAGGCTGCCGTTATGTAACGGCAGCCTGTTGATATATAAGATTAGGCTTGCAGAATGGCCTGATGCTGGATGTAAGATGCGTCTGTCAGGGAAAAAAGTGGATATTAAATGTGCCTCTTACTTGCGGCTCTTATATAACCTCCCTGCTCAAATATGGGTTTTGTTGGACATTTAAAGTCGGGCTGTGGACAGTGTTTCCGATTCTTTGTCCGTTAACTGATTTGCCATACCTGATTGGCCATGCCTAGTTTGCATGCCTCATTAGTTCCAATATTTGCACTTAAATGAGAGTGGGAGAGGCTCACCTGTGATTTAGTGTCATGGGATGAACTTAAA
>NZ_JBFUHJ010000057.1:0-24801 GCF_056402455.1 Paenibacillus sp. P4_A7
CCTTAGACCGAGGCACGGCGGAATTTTTGCTGATTTCATAGCCTGTACCCGTTCCGTTTTTGAGCAGAGAGATATACACTTTTGATTCTGATTCCGTAAAGTTGAATGACTTCAACAACTGAATTACTTTTTCCATCTTATTTCACCTCATACCGAGTAATAGGGATTCATTTTACAAGTAAATGAGACTAGATGAAATGTATTTGTGAAAAAAATCACAATGTGTCTGATGTTTATTCCTTTGTTATTGGTAGCTACCCTTGTTAACTACTATACACGGCTTATAATAGTTTGTACATTATTTCACAAAGTTTTATGGCAGCTTGAACAATTAATTTTAAATTTTAGACACAATTGGTGTTGGAATGAAACTGAGGTAGAATAGATTAAAAGGACTTTAAAAAGGGGGTAATTATAATGAAGCAATGGTCAAGAGAAATTGAGATAAACACTCCAATTGAACATGTATGGTCGTATATAGATGGTTCGTTAGAACAGATGCAAAAGATTATGCCTCAAGTGGTAGAGAATAAGCCAGTCAAAATTACTAAAGAAGTTGTCGGCAGTATATACCGTCAAAAGTATAAAGAAGGCAAACGCATCGAGGAATATGATGTCCATACTCTAGAATATTCTAATAATCTGAACGATAAAAAATTGAAGATTGGATTCACATTGGCAAAAATCTTTGAGATCACAGCTTTATATGAATTGCATCGAGTAAATGATCAGAAAACAAAGCTAAGATACACAGCAACCAATAAAGCATTGAAGTGGTTTGTTAAGCTGTTCATGATATTTGCAACTGAGAAGGTTGTTGTTAAATTCCTGGAGAAAGTAAAAAAGGTCGCTGAATCAGAGTATCAATAATAGAAATATACAGAGAAGAAAGGAGTATGAAAAAGATTATGACACCAACCGAAGACTATAAAAGAAAGCAATGGAAAAGAGATATTATCCTCTTTCTGAGTAGTCAAACATTTTCGTTATTTGGTTCCGCATTAGTTCAATATGCGATTATGTGGCACATTACGCTCACTACAAAATCGGGTATGATGATGACGTTATTTATCATCTGCGGGTTCATTCCTACCTTTCTATTATCGCCATTTGCAGGTGTGTGGGCAGACCGTTTCAACCGTAAATATCTTATTATAATAGCTGATGCCATGATTGCCATTGTTACGCTTCTTCTCGCTATTACATTTAGGCGAGGTTATGACGAGATGTGGTTGTTGTTTGTCATTGCTGCAGTTCGTGCGCTCGGAGCAGGGATTCAAACGCCAGCAGTTGGGGCGATATTGCCGCAAATCGTACCCGAGGATAAGTTGACGAAAGTAAACGGAATAAACGGAAGTCTTCAAGCGCTCATGATGTTTGTTGCACCTATAGTAAGCGCGACGTTGCTCACAATTGCATCAATCGAAGTGATTCTCTTTATTGATGTTGTCACAGCGGCGATAGCGATCTTTATATTATATTTCTTTTTGAAAATACCTTTGCATCAGAAGGCGACCGATAAGCAAACAACTAGTTATTTGGATGACTTTAAACAGGGCTTAAGCTACATTAAAAACCATAGCTTTCTCAAAACTTTTTTTATTTTTTTCGCCTTTTTCTTTGTATTGATGGCACCGGCTGCATTTTTAACGCCGCTGCAAGTGACACGCAGCTTTGGAGATGATTATTGGCGATTAACCGCCATTGAAATTGCTTTTTCTATCGGTATGATGGCTGGTGGGGCTATTATTGCATCATGGGGCGGCTTCCGCAACAAAGTATATACAATGACTTTCGCTAGCTTGATTATGGGCGTTTGTACGTTAGCTTTAGGTATTGTACCTGTATTTTGGATCTACTTGGCTATGATGGCGGTATTCGGCATTGCTATGCCAATCTTTAATACACCGATGACCGTCTTGCTGCAGGAGAAGGTGGATCCGAATTACTTGGGACGTATTTTCKGCGTATTCGGTATGATATCGACTTCCATGATGCCGATCGGAATGCTGATATTCGGTCCACTTTCGGATGCAATCGAGATTGAATGGTTACTTGTTGGAACAGGGTTGTTTATTGTGATACTGTCCATTTTCTTCATTCGTAACAAACGTTTGGTTGAAGCCGGGATGCCAGTAATAAAGGAAGCGTCACAAGAGTAGGAGTGAGAGATGCGTTGTGACAGGAAATCTAGTAGTGCTTGGCATATTCACGCATCATGCCCATACTTTTTTTCAGAAGAAGACGGGCATCTATAAAGGCTTTGCGAACACACAATTCTATGTATGCGGGTGCTCAGGAGATTACAAGTGCAAATGTACTGCATCCAGCTGCGACAGAGGGTATTATGCAGGGGCTTTGACTATCCAAGGCAATCAAGTCAGCTTGATGGTCACACCAGCTGTGGGGGAAGAAGAGAAGGCGTAAGCTGAATAGTAGTATGTAAATTTTGAATACATCGCCACTGAGGCAAGTACCTCGGTGGCGATGTATTTTTATGTTTAGAAGTCAATACTTTATGCAGTTCGCAATATGAAATCAACGGATAATCAACAAATGATGGTGCAAGGTGACCGCGGCGGAGGTTAGCTATCCAGGTGTTACTGTGGATTGTGGATATCCATTAAGATTTCATTAAGATTTGAGGATTTAAATGATGTTAAGCTATTAAAGGACTTGTGGTAAGTAACAAAAATATAACTAAAAGGTAGGTTGAGTAACGATCATGAAGAACTCTCTAATGCTATTTACTATTAATCGTACAAAATGGCTGACTGTTGCGCTCGTTTCGTTGCTGTTGCTGTCGATCTTCTCTCCATTCAGTGTGGTGGCCGAATCTCCGCAGCCGCAGGTAAGCCAAGCGGGATCTGATACTTCTGACCAACCTATGATCCAGCAACGCTATTCGGATGTACCAGATACAGCATGGTACGCAGAGGCGGTTAACACTTGGATTATGATGGGAATTCTTAATCCAAAGCAAGGAGATAAGCTGAATCCCCAGCTTGTTATGACACGCGGCGATTTTGCTAAGTTTCTTGCGATCTCATTGGATCTGTCCCTCTCCAAAAGCGCCTCACCGTTTAAGGATATGCCTGTTGACAGCGAATTAACCGGGTATGTTGCTGCCCTCCATGGTGCGGGGCTGGCGAAAGGTTACCCAGACGGCACGTTCCGTTCGAACTTAAAGATTACAAGGGCTGAAGTGGCGACCTTGATTGTTACGGCCAAGAAGCTGAAGCTAGAGCCAAAAGTCGGTAGCGGATTCCGTGATGTTCCGCAGAAAAGCTGGTATGCTGGCGCAGTAGGTGCCTTGACGAAAGCGGGTATTGCGCAAGGGAAATCGAAGGATAAATTCGTTCCGAACGCAAACATTGTGCTGGCCGAAGGGATAACTCTGCTTTATCGCTCCTTCTTCACGCCGTCTATCATTCAAGACATTGGCAATGACGGCACAATTAAGATCGATGGCCAGACCTATCGCGCGGGCGCATCGGTCCAAGGTATTTTTCAACCGTCGAACAAAGCTGCTTTGCACAATGCGGCGATTCAGTTCACCTACGTGGGGGATATGATAAATTCTGTTGAAGGGCTGATTATCGGATATAAAGACGCATTAGAGGGAATGGATGCCCCTATCATATTTGATGCCAAAGGCAACACCGTTAACGGAACCGTAATTGTGAGCTCCAATCAGGTTGCGTTGGCTCATTTGGAAGTTAAAGGGGATTTGAATTTGACCCCGGCAGTTCAGTCTGATTTCTTTGCCTTCAATGTGCTCGTTCAAGGTAAAACGGTTTTCCTGAAAGATACCGGTCGTCCGAAATCACAGGTAACAAATATATGGTTTGAGCATAGCGATCTCGGCCAATTATATTTGTTTAACAGTGCTCTATTGAAAAAGGTGGATATCAGTGCGGACATGACGTCCCAATCAAGCTTGAAGTCAAAGGGAGAAGTTCGCACCTTGGCAGCTGCCGCAACAGAAGACATCCAACAACTTTATATTGCATACTTTAACCGTCCCGCGGACATTGTTGGTCTTCAATATTGGGCAGGCATTAATAATGGTAATAGTGGCACCGCCGTTGCTACGGGATCCAACGGCTTCATGAATTTTGATGGAAATTCAGGGAATAGTTATGGCACAACCGTTGACCAAATATACTCGAATGTATTTGGAAGAGAAGCAGATTCGGCAGGTCTTGCGTTTAGGGCAGGAGCAATTGCCGCAGGCACTGGTTCACTCTCCGGAGTCTTTGGCAATTCGGCTATGAGCCCCTTGCAACTTACTGTTGAAAACATAGACGCCACGGTTACGGCGGCGGCGAATACCGAACTCAGCGTCGATGCATCCTCTACGATTAATACACTCACCCTTCAGCCTGGCGTTAACTTGGAATATTTAAGTCCAACGCCAATCGGTACGCTGATCATCGGTAATTCGGGTACGGTTTTCAATACACAACCCGGCAGCACCTCCATCACTGGTTCAATGAATATCGGAGAGATAACAGTACTCGCCAATGGCGGAGTAGTTAACCTGAATACACAGGGGACGATCGGAACTCTTCAGACAACTGGAGGCAATCCTCAGCTTATTCTGGGAAGCGACACTTCTATCGCTGATTTGATCGTTCCATCGGGAATAAATCCTGCTACGATTTTCGTGAATGCAGCTGACCTTGCTAGAGTGAAGGCTGTCAACGGGCAATCGACGGCACCAACACCAACACCAACACCAACACCAACACCAACACCAACATCAAGCCCAAGCCCGAGTCCGAGCCCAAGCCCAAGCCAGGGTCCGAACCCGAATCCAAGCCCAAGCCCAAGCCCAAGTCAGGGTCCGAATCCTAATCCGGGCCCGAACGCTGGAGTCTAATCTGACGATTGATGTTGTGAACGGCACGGTCGCGTAACGGTTTCCTCTTACCAATGTTACGAATCGCAGACAAATCTTCGATCAAAATCGAAAGAGGGTTTAAGGGCTGTATCGTTGGGGAGGAGTAAGACTCGAGGGGCACATAACAGTTTGTCGGATTTGTATACATCGCCACAAGGGTTAATTACCTTGGGCGATGTATTTTTTATGTCCAGAGTCAACATGAAGTCAACACTCTATGTGTGCGTGAGTGGAATCAACGTGGAGCCAACAGGTTTTTGTAGCAACCTTATRGAGTCACTGAGCCATTCCCAAAGGTTAAATAATTTATGCGATTAAATATCGAGAAAGAAGTACTGGCTTCCACGATAGAATAAAATATATAATTTACATAAAGATAGCAGTTGCTAAATTAAAACTGATTTGCTGCAACGAACTCGTCCCGCTATTTTTGATGATGTCATTCGAAAGAAGGTATATTCTATGTATGAGCGCAAGATGAAGGCAGGCGGTCCAGAGGAACGCTTAGCTGTCCAGATTGACCAACTGGAACGGCATTATTTGGTAGGGCGGGACATCGAAATTCAGTATTTCTTGCACCAATTGATAGACGGCGGACAACAGGTACGGATCTTGAATCTCTATGGTACCGGCGGCGTAGGAAAAAGCTATTTAATCGACGAGTTCCGTCGGCTGGCGGTGAAAGCCAATGCCGCCTTTCTGTTGATGGACAGCCGTGGGTTCTCTCATACACCGCAGGACTTTTGCACGCAATTGCTACGCAAACTCGGCTATCCGATGGAAAAGTTGCAGCAGATCACCGAGACGCAGGCGCTTTTAGAGCTTTGCCTTGACAGCCTGAGGGAAAAGGCGGTGAATCACAAGCTTGTTCTCGCATTAGACACATTCGAGGAAATGGGTGATATGGAGCTCTGGCTGAGAGAGGCACTCCTCCCGCAATTGAACCCGGAAATCCTGATTCTCATTGCTGGAAGATTCCCCTTGCAAGGCATATGGCTCAGTTCTCCGGCATGGCGCCATTGGATACACCGGATGCCCATTGGGGATCTGGATTATTTGTCCGTTAAGCAATATCTGGAGCGCTCGGGCATTTCTCAGGAGCCGATGATCAAACAGATTTGGATGAAAACTAGAGGACATCCGCTCACGTTGTCTTTGATCGTCTCGACGACGATGGTTCAGAACAGTCAGGTATTGGAATTGGTGGATGGAAGCGAAGTGTTCGAACATCTCGTGAGCGTTTGGTTAAAAGAGGTTCCGGACGACAATCTTAGGGAGCTCGTAGAGACCGTAGCTGTACTTCGGCATTTTAACCAGGAGCTGCTTTCCTATGTATTGGATCGGCAGGTAAAGACGGATTTATTCCAACAGCTGGTCGGATTTTCCTTCATTCGGAGAGTGGATAGGGGTTGGATCCTTCATGATTTGATGCGGGATGCCATCGGCTATGAGCTGCGCTTGCGCCAGCCTGAACATTACGACTGGTTATGGAAGCGCTGCATCATATATTACTACAGCAGGATAACCAATCAGTCCAAGAGAAAGACGATCGCTTGGGAAGCCGTCGAATGGTACTATTATATCGGCGATCATGTTGTCCGCAATTTCTGTTTTCAGAAATCAACTCCGTATCTCATGGAGACGTTGAATCCGTCCAATTGGGCGGAGGCAGAGCAGTATTTGGAAAATCGTCACACCAATTTGAAAGAAGTTTGCCTTCCTCTCCAGAACCCGGACACGGGCGAGAGGTTCGAGTATATGATTTCTAAAGAAGAATGTTTTTACCCGATTAAGCATATTCATCTTCAAGAGCTTTACGAGCTCGATCCTGGCATTGTTAAGCTGATGAGAGATCAGCAGGGGGCAGTATGCGGCCTGACGGCAATCATTCCGATTCATACAGGAACACTTGACTATTTGTTAACTCATCCACTGTCGTCCGCATATTTCCAAAGTCTACCGGATCATAAGCTAAAGGAACTCCGGGTGCCGAATGAACAAATTGCGGGTTATTTTGTGAAAACGATCGACGTGTTGGATTTTGAGGACGTGGCGATACGTACAACTGCCGGACTATCGTTCCTCTCACTGCTTATATCTTCCGATTTTGTCGTGACGACAGCTTCTCCAGATCTCTCCTTCTTAAAGGAATTCCACCTAAGCTTGGGGTGTGAGCAGATAAAGGAAGTTGCACATTATGATTATGATATCAACAGTCCTGCGTCATATTACGTTCTCGATACGAGGGGCAGCAAGCTGCAGGATTATTTGGACAAAATGATGGCGTCCTTCGGACTTGTAGATTATTCCAATAAGCAGGATGACAGTATGCCAATGCTTTCCGAGCGGGAGAAAGAAGTGGTGGAACTGCTGGGCAAAGGTTATACGAATCAAGAAATTGCAGCGGACCTGTATATTACGGAAGTAACGGTCAAGAAGCATCTGACAGCGGTATTTCGGAAATTGAATGTCAGGAATCGAACGCAATTGGTTAATAGCTACTTGAGAAAAATATAAGGATAATAAATTAGACAGGCTTTCTTTCGGGAGAGAGCTTGTCTTTTTTTTCGTGAGGAGAAGGGAAGTATACCCGATTTCGACTATTTTGCTACGTTCGGATAATAGAATGCGCGAAAGGAAGATAGTACTCTTAAGGTAACTAAACCAAAGTATTACAGAAAGGAGAAAACAGGGAATGAAATGGTTGGTGTTGATTCATATATTATCGGCGATTATTGGTATTGGTCCAACGTTTTTCGGACACGTGTTGGTTAGGAGCGACCAAACGTTGGAACAATYGAGACACTCCATGAAGCTGGCACGTAAGCTGGACTTTTTTCCGAAAATCGGGGGCTCTTAAGCAAAACCGAGGTTCCACAGGAGCAGAGGGCCAACCTCTCAAGAGCGAATGCGATGCTTTATGCAGCTTCGGTAATGGGTCTGGTATTATTCGTATTTATGATCATTAAACCTTATTAATCGAGAAAACTGGAGTGTGATGTTATGAAAAGGATTATGTTATTGGTTGTTAGTCTGTTCATTCTAATATGCGGCAGCGTATCGGCCCACGGAATAACGGTGAGTGAGAAGAAAAATGATGGATTGACCATCTTGGTTAACGGAGTTGAAGTGAAGTCCGCGGCGAATCATTTAACCGGTGGTAAAACGTATGTGTCCGTTCGAGCTTTCGCTGAGTTGTTCGATCGTACATTTACCTTAAGCAATGAGAACAAAGAAGTGGTTTTTAGCGAAAAAAAGATTTCGAATATAATCATGAAGCAAAATGAACCGACGGCCTGGGTCCGGGATCTGGCCGATGCGGTCCACGCCCAGAACGTCAGCTGGGACGGTAAACAGGAAGTGTATGTACTGGCACTTCCCGAAGGAACGATTAAAATAACGGAGAGTGTACCTGGCATGGGCGAACATTGGTCGAATCCGCAAGCAGGAGACCTCCCGACCGGACCAATCTACGGCGTACATGATGGAAAACTGGTGTTCCTTGAATATATGATTACTCAGGAAGATTTTGCAAAAGGAATTAACCATACCAACCTGGCAGGTATGAAGGGGGTCCCATCACCCGTTGTCGTGCAAGTGGATTTTGAGTTCCAAAAGCTGGGGCACGAAGGTTTCGAAGTTCCGCATTACGATATTCATGCCTACTTTATTACCGACGAAGAGCAGCAGAGCATAAAATAATAGGCAATAAACGGGGTCAGCCTATTCAGTTACCTGGGCTGATCCCATTTTGTCGTCTTTGTGATATACCCACTTTGGTGAAAGGTGTGGAAAGCATGGGGAATGGTTTGAAAATTAAACTAGGAGACTCGATTGACGAACATGTTGATGAGCTATCAGAGTTTTTGATAGAGGTCGTTGAGGACGGAGCGTCACTCGGTTTTTTACCGCTATTAAGTCGTTCGGCAGCTGCCGAATATTGGTCAGATGTACTCAATTCAGATGTATATTTGTTTATTGCTAAATTAAACAACCGAATTATCGGAAGTGTGCAGGTGCAATTATGTACCAAACAAAATGGCAGACATAGAGCCGAAATCTCTAAACTCATGATACATTCTCGATATAGGCGTAAGGGGATTGGGAGGTTGCTGATGCATTGGGCTGAAGAATGTGCGAAGCTAGAAGGGAGGTCATTGTTAGTTCTCGATACGAGAGAAGGAGACCCGTCTAACGCTCTTTATTCCTCCATTGGATATATTCAAGCAGGGAAGATTCCGTGTTATGCCAAATCAGCAAACGGAGTGTTGGATGCAACTATTTTGTACTACAAAATCATATATTAAACTCGCGTTGCACAAAGCTGTAATGAACTTAAACGTTGGAAGGCAAGGGAAATATTCGAACGAGAAAAAGGTAGCCCATCCTCTAATTAGGAAGGAGCTACCTTTCTAATTCCATCCAGTTCGCCCAAACTTACTGTGATTGAAGCGCTTTGCTACTGTAGTAAAGTTAAACTTATAAAGCTAACATCGATAAGGGTAATTTACAATTATATGGTTCACGATATCAACATCGCTATACTTCCGCCATGTTCAGGATCGTTCGACTTAGGGATAATACAGTTAACAAGTACAGAAATTGTATTTTTAACTAACCTTTGAGGAGGAGTTAGCATGTTAAATAAAACTGTGTCGCTGGAACCTTTTTCTGATATTTCAGAGTTTACTGAAGGATTTAAAATTGTCTCAACTCAATTCGGTGCGGATGGCCGCGTATATGTCCTGTTAATTAACCAGATCCCGAATCGGGAACAAAGCATGTCCGTCCCTGCGATTCAAAAACAAACTTTTACCTATAAAGTGTTAATCGTATCGGATAATTCTATCGAGGTAGTGCTGATAGGAGGCCAGCATTTCAATTATCATTATGTACAGCCGCTTCAGAATCATCTATTGTTGGTTGGAGCACGTTGCTCTTATTATGGCATAGATAAGTATGATTTGAACGCCAAAGTGTGTGATTATGAGGGGCATACCGTTCGAGAATTTCTACTAGGAGATGGGATTCAGAATGTTCATGTGACTGAAAAAGGTACCATATGGACCAGTTATTTCGACGAAGGCGTTTTCGGAAATTTTGGGTGGGATAACCCAATTGGCGGGCATGGCCTTCTAGCCTGGGATGAGCATGGTAACAAAATATACGAAAATCACGCGGCCGATATTGCTGATTGTTATGCGTTGAATGCAGTTAATGACGAGGAGATCTGGTTTTATTATTATACTGATTTTTCTCTTGGCTGTATCTCAGGCGGAACTGAGCAGGCCAAGGTCACCTTTATGAATCCTGGGATTTCCGGCTCCTCCGGGTTTTGTACGGATGGATATCACTTTTTGTTCGATGGCGGTTACGGAAAACGCGGTACGTTTTTGCTTAAGAAGAATGTAAAACCGGGGAGCTTGACCAAAGGGCACAAAATAAACTTTATAAATGAACGAGGCAAACCACTTAAAGCACTTACACAGGATTTTCGAAAAAACCGTGTTCTTTTCAGCGAAGGAAATTTGTTGTATCAGTTGGCGGTTGAAGAACTTTAGATAAATGAAATCATTTATACATAAGTTATGAGTGATTTAGAGCATTGTATATATTCAATTGGATTTAATGTATACAAATAGGGGATCGGAAACTTGAAGCTTGGGTTTCCGATCCTTTTGTTATTCCTACTAAAGCGATTGAGCGTTATTACCCATTGCTTAATTCATTAATTCTTTCATTTATGCCCAGTTTATCGTGGGCATGTTTTTAGAACAAGTTGACTTCAGAGCTGTCATTAATCCTTCATAATTAACATTACAAGAATGATTCATAGCATATCATACTATATTAAATATGGTATCTGTTGTAAGATGGAAAACAAAATATTAAAGGAGAGAGGGATAGAGATGTGGGATCGTAAAGAACTGAAACGAAAAGCCAAGGAGGTGCTGCGGACATCGTATTGGAAGGCATTTTTGGTAAGTATTATACTGGCATTTGTTAGTGGGGGCGTCAATCCTCAGACCTTTAACCTTAACTTTGGTTCATCCGGTTCTTCAGATGATTCCGGCTCCTTCGGTATGGATTTCGATTGGGGGTTATTTGCGCCTTTCCTTGCTATTGCGATAACCGTTTTTATTATTGTCATGTTGTTCGCGATTGCGTTTCGTATTTTTGTCAGCTTTCCCCTTGAGGTCGGTTCGATGCGTTACTTTAAGCAATCTGCGGAGCATGAGGTGAATCTAAACCATTTAGGCTATGCTTTTAACAAGGGTAGGTATTTGGATATTGTGAAATCGATGCTGTGGAGAGGTTTTCTGAATTTCTTATGGTATCTGCTCCTCATCATCCCCGGAATCATTAAATCATACTCCTACAGCATGGTACCATTCATTTTGGCGGACAATCCTAATATCGGGTATAGACGCTCGGTGGATTTAAGCAGGCAAATGACACGTGGACACAAATTTCGCATATTCGTGCTTGATCTAAGCTTCCTCGGCTGGATATTCCTAGGCATATTGTTATGCTTCGTCGGCGTCCTGTTTGTGATGCCCTATATCAATGCAACAAAGGCGGAGCTTTACCTGTCATTACGTCAACAGGCGCTGAAGGAAGGTCTAACAACAGAAGAAGAGCTGAGGATGAATCAGAAACCTATCTTTTAAATCAGAAATAGACCGTATAACTGCCGTCATACATCAATTCTTTGATAATAATCATAGAGCAGGGGCTCGATTCCACTTCGGAATCGAGCCCCTTTTTTAAATTATAAGAATGTATAAGTTTCACACTTATAATGATGCTTATAATTCACCGTAAACGATTGTCCGCCAGAGGACGGCGAATAGCCGTTTTTACTTGATCAAATATATAAGTTGTTGATTATTTAGCTACTGTTTCTAATGCGACTTCAATCATGTCGTTGAAGGTGGTTTGTCTCTCTTGTGCAGTAGTTTGTTCCCCTGTGAGAATATGATCACTTACCGTTAGGAGACTGAGGCCTTTTACGCCGAATTTAACAGTTAAATAATAAAGCGCAGCTGTTTCCATTTCTACTGCCAATACGCCATGCCGGCCAAGCTTTGTAACTGCATCTTTATCTTCTGTGTAGAAAACATCAGAAGAAAGCACGTTCCCTACGCGAAGGTTAAGGCCTTTACCCACTCCAATTTCATAAGCGGTTTTAATTAAATCAAAGTTCCCAATCTGAGGAAAGTCATATCCAGGGAATTGGTTGCGAATGATAGCCGAATCTGTAGCTGCTGCTTGCGCAATTAGAACATCACGGAGATTAACATCATGTTGAATGGCGCCGCATGTTCCGATACGAACGAGATTTTTTGCACCATAATCGTTGATCAACTCATGAATATATATGGATGCAGAAGGCATACCCATTCCTGTACCTTGAATCGATACTCGGTTTCCTTTATATGTTCCTGTAAAGCCTAACATGCCACGTACATTGTTGTAGCAGACGACATCTTCGAGGAAGGTCTCCGCAATATACTTTGCACGTAGCGGATCTCCAGGTAATAAGACGGATTCTGCAATTTCGCCAATCTTTGCTTCAATATGAAAACTCATGTGAATTCCCTCCAATGTTTCTTATCATGCATTAGAAAATGGTTTACCCAAAGAATCATAGCACGATTCATATCCACATTATGTTAAAGAGATTACTATACTTTTGTGAACTGGTTCACAAAATAACTGTTAGCACAGTAACGGAAATAAAACGCTGTCATTTGTAATATTAGATGCACGGGATCGTTAAATGTTATTCCACTTACGAAGTGAGGGTAACTCTTCCGTTTCATTACAGATCGATTCTAACTTTTCCTTATCAAGGAGGTATAAGTACTTATCTCGAATGTCGATCAGTCCTTCTGCTTGAAAATCACCCAGCGTTTTGGATATGGATTCTCGAGTAACTCCGAGCATGTTGGCGAACAAGGATTGATTAACTTTTAAATCGATTTTGTATGCGTTATCACTCTCTATTCCAAAGTTGTAATAGAGATCCAAAATGAGATTGACCACTTTTCCACGTACGTCATGAAAGGTCAGATAGCGAATCATACGATTGAGCATTCGAGTTCGCTCCACAAGAATTTTGTAAGCGTTTCGCAAGATGGAAGGATATTTATCTACAAGCTGCAGGAAATCTCGTTTTGACATCAGCCAAACGTTAACGTCTTCTATGGCTTCAATGGATGAAATGCGATGATTGTCGCTGGATAAGGCTTCTACTTCTCCAACGATATCGCCAGCACTTGTAATACTTAGTACGACTTCTTTCCCTTCATACATGCGATAAATTTTGATCATACCTGAGCGAATAAGATAAACCTCGTCACTTACGTCATTTTCAAACATCAGAACATGATTCTTTTTGAATCGTCGTTCCTTGAGTAATGAGGTTATATGTTGTAATTCATCCTTAGGAATGTCCGAGAAAATCGAGATGTCTGAGATGTTATCAATCATAAGTATAGGTCCTTTCAAATTTCAATATTTAAGCAACTCTTATAAGGAATTGCGGAATGGCTAAAAAAGTATTGTAGCACGGATTGAGTGGATAATAGCAATGCAGTACGATGGCTTTTTTTTGAGAATGGAGGAATCGATATGAAATTCGAACGAATAAGTGTGATCGTGCTGGATAGTGTTGGTATTGGCGCTTTACCAGACGCTTCAGATTTCGGAGATGAAGGTAGTCATACATTAGGACATATATGTGAGCAAGTACCTGACATGACGTTACCGAATCTCACAGCTCTAGGGTTAGGCAATATTGCACCGCTGACTACCATTTTGAAAGCGGATAAACCACTAGCATGCTATGGCAAGATGGCGGAGATATCTGTTGGCAAAGATACAATGACGGGTCATTGGGAACTGATGGGGCTCGAGGTAAAGGTGCCGTTTCAAGTATATTCCAATGGTTTTCCATCTGAATTGATTGGAAAGTTCGAAGCCATGACGGGTCGCAAGGTAATTGGAAACAAGCCAGCTTCAGGAACTGAGATTTTGGACGAGTATGGAGAACAGCAGCTCCAAACGGGCGCATGGATTGTTTATACTTCCGGAGACAGCGTATTTCAAATTGCAGCACATGAGGATGTTATTCCATTAGAGGAGCTGTATCATGCATGTGAAATTGCACGTGAGCTAACCATAAATGATCCTTATGTAGTTGGTCGTGTCATAGCGAGACCTTATATCGGTGAACCAGGTGCTTATACACGTACACCTAACCGACATGATTATGCCCTTGAACCCTTAGGAGAAACCGTACTTGATCACCTCAAGAATGAAGGCTACGATGTCATCTCTGTCGGCAAAATAAATGATATTTTTACAGGGAAAGGTATTAATGAATCCTATCCAACAAAGAGCAATTTGGATGGTATCGAGACAACGATCAGACTGCTAGAACGTTCGTTTAAAGGACTCTTATTTACAAACTTAGTGGATTTTGACTCTTTATATGGCCATCGTCGTGACCCAAAAGGATACGCTGCCTGCCTGGAAGAGTTTGATCAATATGTACCAGCGCTCATGCAACAAATCAGCGACAAAGATCTATTGATCATTACGGCCGATCATGGAAATGACCCTACCGCACCTGGAACCGATCATACCCGTGAATACGTACCGATTTTGATCTATAACCCAACATTTGCAAAGGATGCCGTTTCAATTGGCACAAGAAATACATTCGCTGATTTAGCTGCAACCATTGCAGAAAATTTTATGGTTACTAAACCAAATATCGGGGAAAGCTTTTTAGAATTGTTAGTAGGTCAAACAAGCAGCATGGAACATAAAAATTAGGGGGTATTAACAATGAAAAGATCGATGAAAGCATTATTGCCTTTAATACTGATTTTTACACTAGTCCTAACAGCATGCGGTCAAAATGGCAACAATACCACAACGAACCCGCCTAGCGGAACGGGCAATAATGGGACTGAAGATACGAATAAACAAGAACTTAAAAAGCTGAAGGTCGGAATGGTAACTGACCTTGGCAGTGTCAATGATAAATCCTTCAACCAAAGTGCATGGGAAGCCTTGCAGAAATTGAAGAAAGACTATGGTTTTGAAGTGAAATACCTAGAACCAAAAACAGATGGTGACATTGTTCCTAACCTCAATCAATTTGTTAAAGCAAACTATGATTTAACGTGGGCAACTGCTTTTACATTAGCTGATGCAGTAACACAGTTATCCAAAGAAAACCCAGATAAGATGTTTGGGATTGTCGACTCTGATCTCGTGTTACCGAATGTAGCAGCGATATCCTTTAAGGAGCAAGAAGGCGCGTTTCTCGTAGGTGTTATCGCGGGTTTAACGACGAAAACGAATAAAATCGGCTTTGTAGGCGGCATGGAAATTCCAGTTATTAAACGATTTGAGGCTGGCTTCCGCGAAGGGATAAAAGCTGTAAATCCAGATGCTAAATTAATCGTTAACTATACAGGGCTATTCAACCGTGTTGATATGGGGAAATCTGCGGCCTCTACAATCTATAATGATGGTGCGGATATTATATTCCATGCAGCAGGATTAACAGGTAATGGTGTGTTTAACGAAGCGAAGGAACGTAATAGCAAGGGTGGAAAAGTGTGGGTTATAGGCGTGGATAAAGATCAATCATTAACCTTCGGTAATGATGTTACACTAACCTCCATGATCAAAAAAGTAGACGAAGCTGTTTACCAAGCGTCCAAAAAATTAGCTGAAGGTGATTTCCCGGCAGGTAAAGTGACATTAATGGGTCTCAAAGAAAAAGGTGTCGATATTGCACCAAATTCAAATGTTAATGTAGCTCCTGAGGTTCTTGCCAAGGTTGAAGAATATCGTACGAAAATAATAAATGGTGACATTGTCGTGCCGGAAAAATAATGCGAGTTCGTCCCCTCTCCAGTCATTAAATTTGATGGGGGAGGGGACGAAAATTTTGGGAGGGTCTTATATGACTAAGGCAGATGTCGTGTTAGAGCTGAAAGGGATAACCAAAAGATTCCCCGGCGTAGTCGCCAACGATTCGATTAGCTTGCAATTAAAACGTGGAGAAATTCATGCTTTGCTCGGTGAAAATGGATCGGGGAAATCCACCTTGATGAGTATCGTATTCGGGCTATATCAACCAGACGAAGGTGAAATTCATGTAAATGGAAAGCAAGAGCTGATGGATAGTCCTAACAAGGCGATTGAGCTTGGAATTGGGATGGTGCATCAGCATTTTAAATTGGTAGAACCCTTTACTGTAACGGAAAATATCATTCTCGGCATGGAGCCCAAAAAGGGTATGAAGATTGATATCAAAGGAGCAAGTAAAAAAGTAAAGGAGCTATCCGAACGTTATAAGTTGGATGTGGATCCAATGGCAACGATCGAGTCGATCAGTGTAGGGATGCAGCAACGGGTAGAAATTATAAAAACACTCTATCGTGGAGCAGACATCCTAATCTTTGATGAACCGACTGCTGTTTTAACGCCACAAGAGATCAATGAATTGCTCGCCATTATGAAGCGTCTTGTTGCTGAAGGCAAGTCCATTATTATCATTACACATAAGCTGAAGGAAATTATGGAAATAGCGGATACGTGCACCATTATTCGGCGCGGTAAGAGGATTGAGAGTGTCGAAGTGGCAAAGACCGATGCACAGCAATTAGCAGAAAAAATGGTAGGGAAAGCAGTTAACTTTAAGACTGAAAAACAAGTGGCTAACCCCAAAGAAGCGCTTTTAGAAGTGAAAGAATTAGTGGTTGAAGGTGCTAATGGCAAGAATGCGGTGAATAAGCTCAACTTCTCTGTACGGGCGGGTGAGATTGTCGGTATCGCAGGTGTAGATGGTAATGGTCAGACAGAGCTAATTGAAGCAATAACTGGTATGCGAAGCGTACGTTCAGGTGAAATTTTGTTACAAGGTAAAAGCATAACCAATCTTACACCGCGTACCATTTCTGAAGCTGGAATGTCACATATTCCACAGGATCGACATAAATATGGACTCGTTCTGGACTTTACGGTCAGTGAAAATACAATTTTAAAAACCTACTATCAACCGGAAATGAACAAACATGGTTTCATCAATAGGAAGACGATGGATGATATGGCGACGCGTTTAGTGGAAGAATTCGATATACGTACACCAGGCATTGATACATTGGTTCGATCGATGTCAGGAGGAAACCAACAAAAGATTATTATCGCGCGCGAAATCGATAAAAATCCGCAGGTAATGATTGCGGCTCAACCTACACGAGGGCTGGATGTAGGCGCGATTGAATTTGTACATCAACAATTAATCGCAGAACGTGATCAAGGCAAAGCTGTCTTATTGGTTTCGTTCGAGTTGGATGAAATCCTCAATGTAGCTGATCGTATTCTAGTTTTCTTCGGGGGACAAATTGTCGGTGAAACAACGCCTGAAACAACGAATGATCAGGAGTTAGGATTGATGATGGCGGGTAAGCATGAAGGAGAAGGCACCCATGAATAAAATAATGAGTATTTTCAAACGCGAATCTGCACTTATCCCTCTTGTTGCCATTATTATGGGTCTGCTATTAGGCGCCATAATTATGTGGATCGGAGGATACGATCCAGTGCTTGCTTATAAATCTCTAATAACGAAAATATTCGGGAGCCGCTACGATTTTGGAGAAGCATTACGTACCATTGTACCGCTTATTATGAGCGGCTTGGCCGTAGCGATCGCTTTTCGATCCGGAATGTTTAATATTGGCGTAGACGGTCAAATCATTATGGGATCAGTGGGTGCATTATTAGTTGGCACACAGTTTAGTCTACCTCCGTTGTTGCATGCGCTATTTGCTATTATATTCGGTGCCTTGCTTGGAGGGATGTGGGGAGCACTTGTGGGTTATATTAAGGCGAAACGCGGTATAAATGAGGTTATTACCAGCATCATGCTTAATTTTATAGCGCTTTATTTAGCCAACTTCTTGATACGGACGTTCATGCCACAAGCAGGTACACAACGATCTGCTCTTATCCATGAATCTGCAAGTATTCAGATTAATTGGCTTTCTGAGCTGATGGGCGGCGCACGTATCCACTGGGGATTCTTTATTGCGATCCTTGCGGTTGTTTTTTACCACATCTATTTAACCAAGACCAAATGGGGTTATGAGCTGCGTGCAGTTGGGCTTAATCCTCATGCTGCTCATTATGCAGGAATGAAGGTTGCGAATGTTATGGTTCGTACGATGTTTATTTCAGGCGTATTTGGCGGTCTGATTGGTGCCTTTGAAGTGTTAGGTGTGTTTAAGTATGTGGCTATCAACTCGGTTTCATCTGGTCTTGGTTTTGATGGAATAGCGGTAGCTTTGCTTGGCGGCAATAGCGCTATTGGCGTATTTCTCTCAGCAACCCTGATTGGGGGACTGACCTACGGTTCGCAAGGAATGAGCTTTGGTGCGGAAGTGCCAGGCGAAATCATTCGGATGATTATAGCCTTTATTATCTTTTTCGTTGCTGCACCAGGCATTGTTAAGCTGATTTTCCGAAAATTAAAACTAAAATCAAAGAAGAAGGTGTAACAGATGGAGGTAATTGGCAATTTACTTAATGGGACGCTCGTATTCTCTACTGCCCTTATCTTTGCTGCACTTGGAGGACTAATTTCAGAACGCTCGGGAGTCATTAATATTGGACTGGAAGGGTTTATGATATCGGGTGCTTTCTTCTCTGCAATAACGACTCATTACGCAGAAACAGCAGGCTTTGGTGGTTTCTCTCCATGGCTCGGCTTACTCGGAGCCTTCCTATTTACAGCTATCTTTTCAAGCATTCATGCGGTCGCCTCTATTACGTTTAAAGCGAATCAGGTTGTGAGCGGGGTTGTCATCAATATTCTCGCTGCAAGCTCAACGTTCTTTTTCGTAAAATTACTTTTTGACGGCTCAGCAGAAACACCGCTTCTAACAACGGTATTTCATAAGGTGACGATTCCGTATTTAAGCGATATTCCGTTTATCGGAAATGTGTTCTTTAATGCATATCCAACTACGTATATTGCCTTTGCGTTAGTCATCGTATTATTCTTTTATTTATTTAAGACCTCAGGTGGACTCAGACTTCGCGCCGTTGGCGAACATCCAAGTGCCGCAGATACGGTTGGGATAAAAGTAAATCGCACGCGCTACATCGCCGTTATTCTGAGTGGATCGCTCGCAGCACTTGGTGGAGCAACGATTGTTCTTACCTCAAACAGTAACTTTGCTTTTAATACCATTTCAGGACAAGGTTATATTGCGCTTGCGGCTGTTATTTTTGGGAAATGGAATCCTATAGGTGTGTTGCTTGCTTCATTATTCTTCGGCTTAGCCCAGGCAGTGAAGGACCAATTACAAATCTTTGAGTTTGCCGCAAGCATTCCGAATGAATTCTTCTATATGTTGCCGTATGTGTTAACATTATTCGTATTAATTGGAGCAGTAGGGAAAGCTCGTTCACCCAAAGCATTAGGGGAACCCTATGATGTTGGGAAACGATAAGAGGTGGTTATTAATTGGAAAGACGATTGCAGAGACTGTTCCATATTGAAAAAGAAAATTCGACGATACGTACGGAGCTAGTTGCGGGAACCACTTCTTTTATGACGGTTGCCTATATCATTGCGGTAAATGGAGCCATCTTACATCTAGCCGGCATGCCATATGAAGCAGCAACGATTGTCACGGTAATCTGCTCTTTTATCGGTTGTATGCTGATGGCACTTTGGGCGAATTCACCATTAATTCTCGTCCCTGGTATGGGGGACAATGCATTTTTTGTATTTACTTTGGTATTCTCGTTAGGACTTACGTGGCAGCAAGCACTTGCAGCCGTATTTTTAGCAGGTGTCGTATTTATGCTAACTGCGATAACCAAAGGGGCCGACTATTTATCACGATCGATCCCGAAGTCTATGATTAACGCAATGACCACTGGAATTGGACTATTTATTGCTTTTCTAGGATTAAAGAATGGGGGGCTCATCGTTGCTAGCGAAGGCACCTTCGTTACTTTGGCGAAGCTTAGCGACCCCTATGCGTTAACGACTATACTGACTTTATTGATTGCGATACCGCTTTTCATGCGAAATGTAAAAGGGAGCTTCTTAATTGCAATTATCGCAGGAACAGGTATTGGTGCGCTGCTGGGTATCGTCGATTTTTCAACTTTAGGTGATTTTAGTATTTCTTTTAATGGGTACGGAGAGTTATTTTTTTCCTTGGATTTTAGCGGAATAGGTACGCTTAATTTTTGGACGGCTGTTTTTTCTTTATCAATGGTCATTATTTTTCAGAATATGGGAGCACAGCTTGGGATGCTTCCAGACAAAGCGAAGTTTCGGAGGTCCTTTCAGGCTAACTCCGTTTCGGTTATAAGCGCTGGTCTTTTGGGTTGCAGTCCGATGACGACAGCTGCCGAGGCTGCAACAGGTATTGCTTCAGGAGGAAGAACGGGGCTAACCTCTTTTACAACGGGACTTCTGTTTATCCCCGCATTGTTTCTCATTCCCCTTTTCAAGGTAATCCCGAATAGCGCGATTGCTCCTGTGCTCATCATTGTTGGCTGCCTCATGGTTCAGAGCATCAAGGAGATTCCGTTCAATGATTTTACAGAAGCTTTTCCAGCTTACCTAATGATGGCGATTATGCCGTTATCCTTTAGTATCGCGAATGGAATTGCGTTTGGTTTCATTGCGTACCCGATTCTGAAGCTGGTTACAGGTCGGAGGAAAGAAGTATCTATAACGATGTACGTCATCGCATTTTTCTTCTTGCTTTATTTTATATTGGGTTCGATTTAAGTGGAATACGTCAAAAAGAATTCGATAGTTAGAGTAATTGTGTAATGATAGCGGACATCCGGTTGCTACGGGGGGGAAGAATAAAAGCCGAGAGGCCGCGTTAGACGCTGGTTTGGGGGCTGTGATAGGTCGGGAACAAGTGACCTATCACAGCCCCTTTTTGGGCTTTCCGTTCATCAGCTTGCAAGCCAAGAAGTTGGGCAAAGCAGTTGAAGGGACCCCCGAGCCACCGTCAGAGGTTCAGCCCCATTTGAATTCTGGGACTGAATCGTTGTTTTTGATCTACTCTTCGGAAAAAGCTGATTCGTCTTTAATTTCCTCTTGAAAACCTCGGATACTTTCTTTGCGGCGTGCATTTTTTTCTTCAATTTGATTAAGTTCCGTACTGCTGATTTCGGATGAAAATTCATTTAAATAATTTTCAGCTTCATTCAGGTTTTCCTTCGTATTTTGGATGCTTTGCTGTAAATGCTCAACATTATCAGCTCGATTATCCGGCTTTGCCATTCGTTTATCGCCTCCTGGTAATTGAAGCGCTCATTAGAGCACTAAAAGTTAGTTTGATCTTCATCGGACAATTTTATGTAATGAAAAATGTTTTTGAACACGATTGTGATAGCTCCTTCGGTCATTAGCTCCTAACCCTGTTTACATGATATGATTGAAATATTATCCAGATGAAAGAAGGAAGGAAAATGAAAATGTGGAGCAGTGTTTTTGAACAGGAGTGGGTAAAGCAGCCTTTAGCAGAGCTATCGTAGGCTGAAGCAAATGTGAGGAGGAAATGGGTTGAAGATTGTCGTATTGGATGGATATACATTAAATCCTGGAGATCTCAGCTGGGAACAGTTGAAGAAGCTAGGTGAACTAACCGTTTATGAGCGGACATCAAAAGATAAAATCTTAGAGCGAGCTCAAGGCGCGCAGGTTTTAATGACTAACAAAACCCCCTTGAATGCAGAAACACTTAACCAACTGCCTGATTTGAATTATATTGGTGTACTTGCTACAGGACATGATGTGGTTGACACAAAATCAGCTGCTGAGAATGGAATTATCGTTACGAACATTCCAGCCTATGGTACAGATTCTGTAGCACAGTTTACAATCGCATTAATGATGGAGCTTTGTCATCACATTGGTCAGCATGAGCAATCCGTTCGTCAGGGTGATTGGTCAAGTAATAAAGATTGGTGTTATTGGAACAATCCTTTAATAGAGCTGTCGGGCAAAACATTTGGTGTGGTTGGAGCAGGACGAATTGGCCTGCAAGCGGCACGTATTGCGAGCGCACTCGGTATGAATATATTGGCCTTGAGTCGTTCTGGCCACCATAAAACCGACATTCCCAATTTGAAATGGGTGGAGATGGATGAACTGCTTCAATGCTCTGATGTGATCAGCCTCCACTGTCCGCTTACGACAGATAATGAAGGGTTTATCAATAAAGATACCTTGTCTAAAATGAAGCGAACCGCTTTTCTCATTTATACAGCGCGTGGAAAACTTGTGAATGAAGAGCATTTAGCTTATGCGCTCAATAATGATTGGATAGCCGGGGCAGCTTTAGATGTGTTGTCGTCAGAGCCGCCTTCTGAGGATAATCCTCTGCTTAAAGCCAAGCATTGCATCATTACACCGCATATGGCTTGGGCAACCAAAGAAGCCAGAGGGCGCTTGATGGATACGGCAGTAAATAATCTGGTTCAATTTATGGAAGGCAAGCCTATAAACGTGGTGCGTACCCGGTAATCCTTATTACTCCAAAGTGATGACTACATTTCCCTTTTTATGGCCTTGATCAACATACTGGTGTGCCTCGACCATTTGCTCCAGTGGATAGCAACGATCAATAACGGATTTCAACCTGCCCGTCTCAATAAGCCCTTTGAGGAAAACTAGTTCTTCTGTGCGTGGGACTGCTGTTCCACCGATGACTTTCTTGTCTGTTGTCATCGAATACCACAGACTTTTAATTTCTGACCCCACCAAGCCCGTATGAAGATAATATCCTTTGTTCTTCAGCGAGCTTTTACATTGTGATAACGTAGTCTTGCCTACCGCGTCAAAAATAATATCGTAGGTCTGTCCAGTATTGTTAAAATCTACTTTGGTGTAGTCTATTAACTTATCGGCTCCCAGAGATTTCACCATATCAAAATTCGCAGTACTGCATACCCCGGTCACTTCCGCCCCAAAGTACTTGGCAAGCTGTACTGCAAAAGTACCTACCGATCCAGAAGCGCCAATGATGAGCACTTTTTGTCCGGGCTGGATGTTGCCCTTCTTGAGGAAAAACAGGGCAGTATTTGCTCCAATAGAAAGAGTGGCAGCTTCCTCATAGGTCATATTGCTTGGTTTTATTACTACTGCCCCGTCTTCGGGCAGACATTTATACTCGGCGTGAGCGCCAAAATTCTGTCCGAAGGTCGATGCAAAAACCTGGTCACCTGCCTTGAACCTTTTTACATCTTTGCCGACTGCTTCAACTTCACCGGCTAGTTCCATTCCGAATATCGGATTTCGTGGTTTTCTGAAACCTAAAGCGATTCGACCAGGGAGCCAAAACATGGGCGGGACTGTAAAACTTCGCATTCTACAGTCCCCGACGTTTACGGTTGTTGCATACACTTTTACCAATATTTCATTTTCTTTGGGCTTAGGTTTCTCGAACTCTTTGAGTTGAAGAACCTCCGGTGATCCGTATTTTATTGCGGCAATTGCTCTCATTATAGGATCCTCCTTAATTTAGGTGTGTTGCTATTCACTCTTTTTGGTTATCCCCATAAGAGAATACCTCTTCTAATGGTAAGTTGAAGACGATAGCAATACGAAAAGCTAATTCCAGAGAAGGGGAGTATTTTTCTTTTTCGATAGCTACGATTGTTTGCCTTGTCACCCCCACTTTTTCAGCTAATTGTTGTTGGGTCATTTCATTATGGTTAAAACGTAAGTTTCGAATATTGTTGTTAATAAGAGATTTGCCCATTTTAAACTCCTTTCCGATAAAGATAGAGCTGTGTGACATTACCAGCCAACTCCGACACAAATCCTGAGACGAAAAGTATAATGAACATCACGGAGGGCTGCATATCAATAACCAGGGATCCCATCGCTAGAACAAAGCCAAAAATAAATACATAATGAGAATTCCTTGTGGCTTTCAATTCAATTAACTTGTCTAGTTCATCAGAAAATGCAGGATCTTTTTCATTAGTTGCTATGGTATTGATGATACTGAAGACAATATGAATGATGATTTTTGCTACAATCGACACAGGGATTAAGATTAAGATGACGCTCCCCCAAAAGCTGAAGGTATCTGCCTGGTCCAGACTCGCTTCTTGATACCTTTGAAGCACATACAAACAATAGAAAGTAAAAATCAGTACGGTGCCAATTAAAGATACGATATTCTTTTTTTCTTGAAAGGACATATTTTTCTCCTCCTGTACGGTAATTTATACATCAAGTAAAGTATTCTGAACATAATGTATCTTATACTATACACAAAGTCAATAATGTTTTACACAATTGGGCGAAAAAGTTCGAGCCTCCATGCATACTTTTCTGGATATTTTAAGAAACTATGGTGTAGTCAACATTATCTAATCGAGAGGGAGGTAAGAAACACACTTGGCTAAGCATACAGATACAAGTTGGAAGCAGGATCATCCAAGTACTTTGTTGAGCTACTCTGTCCAAAAGGCAAATCACGCGGTGAAGCAAGCGATGTCACACCCAGAGGAGCAAACGGTTGATCAAGCTTACGATTCAATTTCTCATGCAGAAAATGCGCTATCTAATGCAGAGCAACATCATGAGGAAATGGTCGCCGTCCAGCAAAATAAAGAGCAGTTAGAGCAGTCGAAACAGCAATTGCACGAAGTACAAGAAATTGTGGAAGATCGGTAAATATAATAAAATATAAAATAACCTCCTTACGTTTTTCAGGACGAAGGAGGTTATTTTATTTCAGTGATTTTGCCAAAGTCAAGCATTAAGAATCGAACACGACGCAACACAAAACCGCAGGACACGTCCGGTA
>NZ_JBFUHJ010000058.1:0-24791 GCF_056402455.1 Paenibacillus sp. P4_A7
GAGCAGAAGAAGGCAAATCGCAGAGCAGAAGAAGGCAAATCGCAGCGGAGCCAAAGGGTCACAAAAATCGGCCAAAATTGAAGCTGGTGACGAGGTGACGGTGTACAGCCTGAATCAGAAGGGTACGGTAGTCGAGGTACATGGTTCAGATGCTACCGTTCAGCTTGGCATTATGAAGATGAAGGTAGCATTGGGTGATTTGGAGCTGCTTAAGTCATCTGCATCTACAAAAAATCAGCAGCCAAAGCAAGCGGCTAGTCTAACACGCTCACGCGAGGATAACATCAAGATGGAGCTGGATTTACGGGGTGAAAGCTTAGAGGAAGCAATTGTTGAGGTCGATCGCTTCCTAGATGAATCGTTCTTATCCGGTTTTAGTCAGGTTTTCTTGATTCATGGCAAAGGAACAGGTGTATTACGCACAGGCATACAGCAATATTTGCGTAAGCACAGCCATGTGAAAAGTTTCCGTATAGGTAATTACGGCGAGGGCGGAGTTGGCGTTACTGTAGCAGAGCTTAAATAATGAAGCATATATATGAAGGCTCAAGTAACTGACAGTTCATGAGCAACAAATAGGCCTAATAATGGAGGGATATTTGGATGGAAAATGAAGTCGATAAGCTTTTAAGCAACCCTTATGCCGCTTCCCTTGTTTACGTATCGGTAACGGTGTTAGCGCTTATTGTGTTTTTGTCCTGCTTTGAGCTGGTTACAAGATATAGATGCTGGACTGAGATCAGAAAAGGAAATGTAGCTGTCGCTATGGCAACCGGTGGGAAAATATTTGGTATTTGCAATATTTTCAGGTTCTCGATTGAAGCTAATGATTCCGTGTATCAAAGCTTGATTTGGGGCGCTTTTGGATTCGTTATTTTGATGGCAGCTTACTTCTTATTCGAATTTTTGACGCCTGTATTTCGCATTGACGATGAAATCGAGCGAGATAATCGAGCGGTAGGCTTAATTTCGATGATTATTTCTGTATCGCTTTCTTATGTTATTGGAGCAACGGTTACTATTTAGTTGGAGGCAGTTATTATGAACTATTTATGGAAAATTTTAGTTGTGGTAGCTATATTATTTTTTGGTGTAGGTATTATTTATATCATGAACAATTAGAAGGAGATAAAGAATATGGAAGAGCAAGTGATTTGTCCGTGGTGTGCAACAGAAATTAGCTGGGATGAAGAGATTGGGCCGGAGGAAAATTGCCCGCATTGTGAAAATGAGTTAAACGGTTATCGTACGATGCAATTCGGGATTGGTGAAGACGAGGAATTGATTGAAGATGAGGTTGTTCATGTGGAAGCGGATGAATGGTCGGAAGAAGATGAAGAGGAAGATACACTAGATAATAAGCATAAACAGTGGTTAGAGCAAGGTGAAGGCTATCGGAATACGAATGGGGCTCTGCTTGCAATAGAAGGCTCTCTGCAAAATATATTTGATGACCAAGAAGAAGTGCCAGAATGTCCAAACTGTCGTGAGTATATGCTCGAGGCTGGCATACAAAAAATAAGCGAACAGAATTTCGTTTCGACAATCGCGCCATCGCTTGGCGGGCCAATTTTGCCAGTGCCGTTCGAGCTGAAATGGTATGTGTGTCCAGCTTGCTTCAATACGACATCAGTACTATCCAATAAGGATAGAGATGTATTAATTAATCGGTTGACGCCGAAGGAATAGTTAGTTAAGGAAATATTGGACGGGCATGGCTTGCACTATTTAAGGGAACCTTACAAAACGTATTTCTGATAAAGCTGACTGTAGGTATGATTGGATTCATACCGCCTCATTCGTCAGGCAGGAGGAGTCGTTTTGAATAAGTCTTTAGGCAGTCAAGCCGCCCTATTACTGGTCGTACAAGCTTTGTTCGGAGTTGCTAATGCGTTGTCCGGAGCCTTTGTGCCTGTATACTTATGGAAAGCAAGTCAGTCATATATGCTGATTGGATGGTTTACATTAGGACAATACGTTATGAGTGGACTGACGTTTTATATTGTTGGAAAATGGGTTAAAGAGCATAACAAAATGAACAGTCTGCGTATCGGTATCGTTTTGTCCGGACTGTTTTATTGTGCTGTTTTGCTGTTAGGGCAGCAGGCAAAGTTCTATTTCTTACCATTAGGAATTCTGAACGGCATAGCACTCGGTTTTTTCTGGCTTGCCTTTAATGTTGTTTATTTCGAAGTAACTGAACCGGAAAATAGAGATCGATACAATGGCTGGGCAGGCTTACTCGGATCGGCAGCTGGTATTGTAGCGCCATGGGTATCAGGATTGCTCATTACGTCCTTGCAAGGTGAGCGTGGTTATCGAATTATTTTTACAATATCGCTTGTAATCTTTGCCGTCAGCGGCGTATTGAGCTTTTGGCTAAAGAAAAGGAAAACAGAGGGCATCTACAATTGGAAGCATGGATGGGAGCAGCTCCGGCAGAAGGGAAATCCTTGGCGGCGTATGCTGCCGGCAATAGCCGCACAAGGCGTACGTGAAGGTGTATTCATGTTTCTTGTGGGACTTACCGTATATGTAGCAACGCAGAATGAGAGCAAGCTAGGAACTTTCTCGTTAATTACATCTTTTGTGGCATTAGTGAGCTTCTGGATAGTCGGAAAGCTGCTTAAGAAGAAAAATAGGAAAATAGTGATGTTCATTGGAGTCATCATGATTGCGGTCGTTATATTACCGCTGTTCTGGAAGGTTTCGTATATGACATTACTGCTTTTCGGGATCGGAACCTCTCTGTTTATGCCGCTGTACATCATTCCAATGACATCCCGAGTGTACGATTTGATTGGACAGTCAGAAGAAAGCGCACGTGAACGCGAGGAGTTTATTGTGCTGCGAGAAGCAGGGCTGACCATAGGCAGAATAATTGGATTATCCTCCTATTTAATCGTATTGCCGCTTAATCATTCATCTGTGGCGATTACATGGCTGTTGTTTGCAGTGGGCATAGTTCCTATAGCTGGCTGGTGGTTTATGAAGCCGTTTTTATCTCAGCAATAAGCTGATAATACTGCATCATAAACATAGCATCGGAATGATCTAATGCCCGAACGTTATTAATGAATTGGAGGTCGATACAGATGCCGAGAATAGTATCGGATATAACCAAGTTAATCGGCGATACACCTGTCGTCCGTCTTAACCGGCTTCCTGATGAAGACAGTGCAGAGGTTTGCGTCAAGCTGGAACGATTTAACCCAAGCGGCAGTGTCAAGGATCGGGCAGCATTCGCACTCATAAAAGAAGCAGAGAAAAGCGGGCTTATCCGTCCTGGTGATACAATCATCGAGCCTACAAGCGGTAATACCGGTATTGGACTGGCGATGAATGCCGCTGCCAAAGGTTATCATATGATTTTGGTCATGCCTGACAATATGTCAGCAGAGCGTATCAAGCTGCTGCAGGCTTATGGTGCAGAAGTCGTGCTGACGCCGGCTGCTCAGAGAATGCCCGGTGCCATCCGCAAGGCAGAGGAGCTGCAAGCACAGCGACCAGGCAGCTATATTCCTAATCAATTTAGAAACAAAGCCAACCCAGATATTCATCGCTTCACAACTGCTCAAGAAATAATGCGGCAAACGGATGGAAATCTGGATGCTTTTGTCGCAACGGCAGGTACCGGCGGTACCATAACGGGTACCGGCGAGGAGCTGAAGAAGCTGATCCCAAATATTTATGTTGCAGTTGTGGAGCCGCAGGGCTCACCTGTCCTATCTGGCGGTCAACCAGGTCCTCATAAGCTTGTAGGGACAAGTCCTGGCTTTATCCCGGACATCTTAAATACATCGGTTTATGATGAGATCATCCAAGTATCTGATGAGCATGCATTAACGACGATGAAGGATTTGGCAAAGAGAGAAGGATTGCTGCTAGGACCGTCATCCGGTGCTTCCGTATGGGCAGCTATGCAGATAGCGAAGCGTCTAGGCAAAGGAAAGCGAGTGCTTTGCATTGCGCCGGACACTGGTGAGCGATATTTGAGTATGGATATCTTTTAATGCATAACGGGGTGAATGCTTTACTTCCACTCCCGCAAGGCTTGCTTAAGAATTTCTCTTCGCTCAACGATATAATGGCGAATGAAGGCTGGTTCTGAAAGAAAGATATCATAGCTTGACTTCCTTGTATAATCATTGCGAATGGCAGGAGATAAGCGTACATGCATCTTATTAATGACGGGCTCGAGCTTATCGACTGTAAAAGCTGCTTGCAGCAAATTATTCATAATCTTATGATACTTCTTACGGCATGCTGGGAAAGTGAACAGCATGCTAGTAAGTTTGTTATAGCCTTGAAGCCTCACTAAATCACTTCCGCATGGCTTACCGTAGCAGTTTCTCCCCCATGTCCCCTCATAATCCCATGGAATAATGCGATATTTTCCGCTTGACTGATGTTCATAAAGAGCATAGTTCTGATCAAACCCATCATAGTTTCCTGTTAAGACAGCGCCCGCCAGCCATAATAAATACTGAGAAATATCTAGTCTGCGAGCAGTTAATGCTCCTAAGCTTTTACCTGACATACGATTCAGATTACGTACAAAAGAAACCAGTCTGCTTTTTGCCCCTGTTTTACCCTGTCTCATTTCGTAGCCATCGAAGAGGGAAGATTTTGTGCCCTGCGTAGTGGGATCAGTTAAGCTGAAGTCAGCGCTGTCGTTTACCGCGTATAAAAGTGAGCGATAGCTTATACCTCGTTTCTCAAAGAAAAGCCGATCGACCGATTCAATTTCTAGATAGACACCTTGTTCGGATCCGTTTAAGATTAGCCAAAAATGATTGGTTTCAGGCGACGGTACGCCGATTTTATTGAAGAAATAAAAGGACAGCGCATTTCGCATCATGGATGGATCGTCATATTCTGCATTCCAATGGAATGTCTTACCGCCTTCAAGTCGAACCTCATACGATTTTTTGGAATAATTACGTGTATGACCGCCCCGAAGTCCAAAGGTTACGTTATGCTTCCTTCCATCTATTACAAGCTCAGCCGGTTTAAATTGATTACTCCAAGCATCGCTTTGAATTTCCTCTAAGTCAGAATCATCAATACGTATATAACGGACAGGTAATATCTCAGCAGCCATGTCATCATCATCCTCCGAGGAAAAAGATAAAGCCTACCGTTAGACGATAGGCTTTAATACTTATTTACCTTATTCAGATCGTGCCTAGATGGTCACTGTTATTTGGGCTTACAGATTGTATTGCCAAACTAAATTAAATTCCATCTTAAATGTGAACCTATACGGTTATGAATCTACCCTATTTATCGTAACGAGATAGGAGCTTGTTCTTATATAAATAGATAGAAATCTAGTACCGTTACTATAAGGGATACATATAAATATATTACATATCATCTCCCAAGATATATGAACCGAACCAAGCAAAGGAGAGATGCTCGCCGTTTTTCATAGTCTGGCTGATGACAAGTTCAAGAGGTTGTTTGTGAGGATACGCTTGTAATCTACTATTAAAGAAAGTATCGGAGGGATTATTTATGAATTATTGGAACTGGAATAGCAACGTGATGGGACAAAGCCAATCAAGTAACAATAATCATCACAAAAGCAACAAGAGTGAATTTCTTAACAGCTTGGTAGGCAAAAATGTAAAGATTAATCGTGGTGGACCAGATTCGATTCAAGGAAATTTGTTAGCTGTTAAAAGTGACTGCTTGGTTATGAATACAAACGAAGGCGTTGTCTATGTTTCTACCAGTCATGTGAAAAGTATGACCGAAATTACTGGTAACAAGAATAATAAAAGCGGCCGACGTGATCCTGAATATGTGAATGCATCTAATTTCAATGGTGTTATTCGTTCATTCAATCACAAATTTGCTCAAATTAACTGGGGTGGCCCAGAAAAAGTGGAAGGCTTCGTTGCAGAAGTAGGTAACCAAGGAGTGATGCTCGTTACAGCAGGCCAAGAGGTTTTGCAAATGCAGCTCTTCCACATTAAAACGATAAAAGCAGCAGGCAAAAATCAATCGGGTGGAAATAAATCCGGCAGTAACAACAATAACAACAAGAGCAACAGCAACAAGAGCAACAGCAACAAGAGCAACAGCAATAAAAACAACAGCAAAAACAGCAATAAAAATAAAAATAATAAATCGAATGGAAATCGTTCAGGCGGACAAAACAGTGGCGGTAACCGTAGCGGCGGTAAAAATCGATAAGTTGAATTAACTCTACATTCCATTCAAAGTAATGTACGGTATGTGTTCAATAAAGCGGACTACGTGTCGAGTAGAGGTCAAAAACCGACGCTCGGCTTTATTAACAATTGGGAAGAAAAGGAGGTTAGTAAATTGAAAAACATTCATCCACTGCTGGACCGATATGTTGAATTAGAAATTTCGGGAAAATTTGCGCCCATACGCGGTAAACTGATCGAGTTTGGTCAAGATATTTTGGTGCTTCATAATGGTCAGCAGTTTTTTTATGTCCCGCTTATTCACTTACAACAGCTTCGTGTTTCGACGAGTGAAGAAACTATATTAGAAGTTCCGGAAATGCCGTTTGAGCCTTATAATGAGCCAATATCCTATCGTAAAATGCTTATGAACGCAAAAGGGATGTTCTCCGAAATTTATATTACAGGGAATCAGTCTATTCACGGTTATTTAACGAATGTAATGAATGATTTCTTCGTTTTTTATTCTCCTGTTTACCATTCTGTTATTATTTCGCTTCATCATTTGAAATATTTAATTCCTTATAGTCCAAATGTAACGCCATATACGTTGACTCCAGAGCAGTTTCCGCTTAGACCATCACCGATTACGCTTGCTAGAACATTCGATCAACAGCTTCGAAAATTAATCGGTGAATTTGTTGTTCTAGATTTAGGTGGAAACTCAAATAAAATTGGTGTTTTGAAAAATGTTGACCAAAGCATGGTCGAGCTTGCTTCAGTAAGTGGAAATGCAGTATTTGTGCATTTTGACCATGTAAAAACGGTTCATGTTCCTTAACCAAGCATAATAGAAGTTTTTTAATATAAAGATAGACTGTACTCTCAGCTTGTTTTATTGGAGTGCAGTCACTTTTTTTAAATAAACGTGGTACATAAATGAAGGGATTATTGCTCATAATACGTTTGGCACGAAAAAATTGGAGGAGGATGAATATGATTCAGCCAATGACGGCAAAAGAGCTGGAGTATATCGCAGACTCGATGTCAAACGAGGATTTGCAAATTAAACAATGTGTTGCCGGGATAAATGAAGCGACAACACCAGCAATGCGCAACTTACTTACACAAATGGTTCAGACCCATCAACAGCATTATAATTCGCTTTTGCATGCGATCTCGCATCATCAGCAAATTGCACCTACACAACCACAGCAGTAATTTACAGTGTTAAAAAAAGGAAAAAGAGCTTTTCAAAAAGTATAGGAGGTTTCTATCATGTATCAGAAGCAGACGCAGTCCATATTAACGGAAGAGGATCTAGTAAGCACTGTGCTAGCCGATCTGAAGCGAATCGTTCGTGAATATGCGACGGCGGCAACGGAATCGACATGTCCAGACATTCGGCAAATGTTTACTAAGCTAATGGACAGCAGCTTAACGCTGCAGGGTCAACTATTTACAGTTATGCAGCAGCAAAATATGTATAACGCCTCTTCACCTGCTTTACGTCAAGAAATGGCTAAGCAAGAAAAGCAGTACAAACAAACACAGCAGAAGACACAACAGTTTTTGCAGCAAAACCTGGGACAACAGCAAGGACAGACATTTTATACGCCAATGCCTCATCAACAGGGACAGCAACAGCAAGGCAACCAACCCTACTATATGTAAAGACCCTTTGGGGTCTTTCTTAATGTTTGCTCGATAATGCGATGACGAAGGAGTAAAAGTCTCCAAAATGCCGTTATTTGGCGGAATGGACTCTTATTCCGATTAATGATCATGCTGTCACGCAGCCCTCTTGGGCTGCGTTTTTTGATTGCTGAACCTATTCATTAAAACAACCAAGAAACCCAATAAGACAAAATGACTAGTGTGAAAATGACGGTGATCGGAATGACAAGAGAGGTCACTTTGATATATTGGCCCCATGTTATTTTGACCCCGCCTTTCCGTAAAATATTCATCCACATTATGGTAGCTAGTGTCCCGATTGGTAATAAGAGCGAGCCTACATCACTGCCTATTACGCTTGCTAAATACGAAATTTTTAATGTCAACGGATCGAGTCCCATATTCATTAGCGTAAGCGTTCCGACCATTAAAGCGGGATGATTGTTGAATAAATTAGAAAGAACACTTAAGAGAGTACCCATCAGAACACTTGCATTGAGTAAGCTTCCAGAGACAATAGGCTGAAGCAGTTGGATAAGTAGATCGGTCAATCCAATATTATTCAGGCCATAAATAATGACGTACATACTGAAGGCGAAAATGAATATATACCAAGGTGTCTTCTTCAGCATATCGGCAGGAGAGATTTTCAAGTAGATCCAGCGCCATGCGAGCAATAGAGAGGATCCGATTACGGCCATTAATGGAACGGGAAAATGAATATAGGAGGCTACGAATAGGAGTATTCGAATGGTTAATACAAAAATGAATATGTTTCGCATGAAGCTAGTTCGATTGTCTCTGGAAATGCTGTCTTTGAGCGGATGGCTTCCCGGCATCATACTCCACGCTGCAGCTGGCGGCAATTTTTTGGGTAGAATGCGATAGAAGGTTGCAAACAGCAGGAAGGATAGCAGGGCTAGTCCAAGTGAAGCAGGAACGAACATCATGGCGGTATGCATATAGAGATCCATGTGAACAATTTTGATAGCAATTAGATTAACGATATTACTAACGCCAATTGGAGCGCTGGATGCCGTTGCAATGAGAGCCCCGGAGATGAGATAAGGTATTTTTTGATGATTTTTGAGTCCCATGTTTTGAAGGAGCAGCAATAGAATTGGTGTTGTGATTAATATACTGCCGTCATTGTTAACGAATAGCGTCATGAGAAAACAAAAGAGAATCGTAATCCAGAACAAGCGAATGCCTGATCCTTTTGCTTTTTTCATTAGAAGCTCAGCTGCCCAATAGAAAAAACCAAAGCTTTCTAGAACAATGGCCATTACAATGGTGGCTATAATCGTTACTGCGGCACCGCTAATCGTATCCGTAATTTTCCCGAGGTCAGCTAAGGTGACACTT
Organism: Paenibacillus sp. P4_A7; assembly: GCF_056402455.1. NCBI lineage: Bacteria > Bacillati > Bacillota > Bacilli > Caryophanales > Paenibacillaceae > Paenibacillus > Paenibacillus sp. P4_A7. The sequence goes on from NZ_JBFUHJ010000058.1 coordinate 9,204, forward strand.
CCGCTGAGTATAACAAATAAGGCCCCAATGGTTGCGGGAATAGCTTCATTAACATGCGGACGCCAGAAGATGAAACCGATTGTAAATAGGAAAGCGCAAATTGTGACGATGACCATTAAGTCATACATGATAAAACCTCTTTTCAATTTTCAAGTTATTTATTCTTGTAATCAACACTCCTTACTTAAATGAAGTTGCTTTAATCTAGCATTTTGTCTAAATCTACTAAACCTAATAAATCTACTAATTCCCCTCCTCTTCTATTAGTAATAATATCTATGTAATGTATGTATACGTAGCAGGCATATCATACGTACTAGTCAATATCCCTAACTCTATTAAAATCTGCTAGTGTCAGTTATTGATACTTATCTTGTAATGATAGTTGTCGACTATAGTATTTGGCCTATACGATACAGCCCTTAATGCTATGTTTGCAGGAAAAACGAATTCGTTGTAAAATATTCTTTATAATCGCAGCGTTCTGGAAGGAGTTATACAATGACCGAATTACAGTTGAAAGTGTTGGAGCTGCTGAAGGAAGATGCGCGTAGGGATGCCGAGTTAATCGCAACCATGCTTGCCGTGCCGACAGAAGAAGTGAAGCAAGCAATAGCGACTTTAGAGGAAGATCATGTCATTGTTAAGTATGCAACAGTCGTTAACTGGAGCAAAATTGACGATCAAAAGGTAACAGCACTTATTGAGGTTCAAATTACACCTGAACGCGGGCGCGGTTTCGAAGGTATTGCGGAGCGTATTTATTTGTACCCAGAAGTGAAATCCGTTTATTTGATGTCTGGGGCGTATGATTTGCTTGTTGAGGTAGAAGGAAAAAATTTAAAAGAGGTTGCCTCTTTTGTATCTAATAAATTATCACCAATTGATGCGGTATTATCGACTAAAACATTTTTCATATTAAAAAAATACAAACAAGACGGCATAATCTTCGAGGAGCATGAAGGTGATCATCGATTGATGGTTTCGCCGTGAAAAAAGGGTGATGGCAATGATCAAAGATGAAGAAAAGCAACCCACCACACCTACGCAACGCCTAGCGATGGCAGATTATTTGTCCCCGCTTGTACGAGGCATTAAACCGTCGGGTATCCGTCGGTTTTTTGATTTAGTTAGCACGCGTAAGGATGTCATTACTCTCGGAGTAGGTGAACCTGACTTCGTAACGCCGTGGCATGTGCGTGAAGCTGCAGTATACGCACTTGAAATAGGGAAAACACAATATACTTCCAATGCGGGTATGCCTGAGCTACGTGAAGCAATAGGTCACTATTTACATAATTCATTCGCGGTAGAATATGACCCTGCGAATGAAATACTAGTGACGGTAGGCGGAAGTGAAGCGATCGATCTTGCGCTTCGCGCTTTAATTGCGCCAGGAGATGAAATATTAATTCCTGAGCCTTGTTATATTTCTTATTCTCCAATCACTACGCTTAGCGGCGGTATTGCTGTGGGCATCGAAACTTTCGCTGAAGACGAATTTAAGCTGAAGGCAGAAAGCTTACAAGCGGTTATTACTCCGCGTTCCAAAGTACTTGTATTAAGTTATCCAAGCAATCCTACTGGCGCAACTATGAGCTACGAGGACTGGATTCCGATTGCAAAAATAGTTGAGGAAAACGACCTTATCGTAATCTCGGATGAAATATACGCGGAATTATCTTATAACACCAAGCATGTTAGCTTTGCAACAATGCCGGGAATGAAGGATCGGACCATTCTGGTCAGCGGCTTTTCCAAAGCGTTCGCGATGACCGGGTGGCGGATGGGTTATGCCTGTGGTCATTCGGACATTATTTCTGCAATGCTGAAAATTCATCAGTTCACTGTAATGTGTGCACCGATTATGGCACAATACGCTGCTCTTGAAGCGCTGCAGCATGGCTTAGAAGAAAAAGATAAAATGGTTGAAGCTTATAACCAACGGCGTCGGTTAGTTGTGAAAGGATTCCGTGACATCGGACTTGATTGTCATGAGCCGCAAGGAGCATTCTATGCGTTTCCATCGATCGCTTCCACTGGCTTAACAAGTGAGCAATTTGCACAGCGTCTGCTTGATGAAGCGAATGTTGCAGCTGTTCCAGGCGATGTTTTTGGTCTCGGAGGAGAAGGACATTTGCGCTGCTCCTATGCAACATCTGTTACGAATTTGACAGAGGCTCTTGATCGAATTGGAAAGTTTGTATACCGCTTAAAGCAGCAGGGCTAAGCTAGGGCTGTACAGGTTCTTCCAGCAACAAGCAGCAGGTCAGGAGAGCATCCGGCCTGCTGTTTGTATTTTAGGGGTGGAAGTAAGAGGTATGCCCAGCTGAATCTGGTTGTATTGAGCTGAAAATATGTTATTTATGATATAGTGGGAAGAGATATGTAGGTGTAAAGGGGAGCGGTGGAAGATGAAGCTGTATACAAAAACCGGAGATAGCGGGCAAACGTCATTAATTGGCGGACGAGTACGCAAAGATGATTCACGAGTAGAGGCCTATGGCACAATAGATGAGTTGAATTGCTTTGTCGGACAGGCTGCTGCTGAAGCAGCTAAGCATGATGAATTAACGGAGATGTCCGATCTGTTAATTCAAATTATGCAGGAGTTATTCGACTGCGGCTCGGATCTCGCTTATGCGAAGGAAGGCTCGCCTTTGAAAATATCTACGGAACCAGCTGTTCGCCTAGAAGGCTGGATCGATCAATATATTGCCGAAGCGCCTGAGCTTACGAGATTTATTTTGCCTGGGGGAAGCTCGGTTTCGGCCTTGCTGCATGTATGCAGAACCGTATGCCGCCGAGCAGAGCGCCGCGTCGTGACGCTGTCTGTGGAGCATCCGATTAACGCTGACGTATTGGCCTATTTGAATCGCTTATCTGATTTCTTCTTCGCGGCTGCAAGAGTCGCAAATGCGAAGCTTGGAGTGCCGGATACGGAATATGTACGCAGTGCGGAAGTATTTCGGAATCCAAAAAAATGATGGAAATATTGGATAGCCTCTATTATAAGCCGTTAGTCGTCGTCGTCKGCGAAGCGGATCATGGGAAGATGGTACGCACGGTGCTTGAGCGGAAGCTTGGCGTTTCACGAAAGCTGCTATCTCAGGTCAAGCAGACTGAGCATGGGTTAACCGTTAATGAAGTTCGTGTGTATACGACTGCTAAGGTATCCACAGGAGATGTTATTCGTGTGAGAATGGAACGGGAAATATCCGAGGATATTTTGCCCGAGCCGATACCGATACAAATTGTATATGAGGACGATGATCTTCTGATCGTCAATAAGCCGGCGGGAATTGTCGTACACCCAACGCAGGGCCATTACACAGGTACGTTGGCAAACGGTGTCGTCTATCATTGGCGGCAAAAAGGTGAACGGGTTCGATTTAGACCCGTTCATCGTCTAGATGAGGATACTTCAGGGCTAGTGGCAATTGCTAAAACTTCCTATGTTCATCAGCAGCTGTCTGAGCAAATGCAGGCTAATACGATTATGAAAATTTATCGAGCGTACGTTTACGGAATGCCAGATCCAGCTGAAGGAATTGTCAACGAGCCTATCGATCGGGATCCTGATGAGCCACATATTCGAATAGTAACTCCGGAAGGATATCCATCAGTTACTCATTATAATACGGCAGAAAGTTTTCATTCAGATAGAGGAAATACTGGCATCCCACCTGCAGCAGCTGTCCGCTTGAAGCTGGAGACAGGCCGGACCCATCAAATCCGCGTTCATATGCAATATATCGGCTGTCCTCTAATCGGCGATAAAATGTATGGTCCGAAGGACGGCGCAGTCATGGAATGGGAAGAGGCTGCTGGACGACAAGCGCTGCATGCCGAGACACTGGGCTTCACTCATCCGATTACGAAAGAGTGGATGGAATGGAATGCTGCGTTGCCGCCTGAGTTCATTCTTTTGGAGCAAATTCTAGGGCAATCTCATTAATAGGAATTGGCTAGTTTATTTATATAACTTATTTACAACGCATCAGGAGGACATCGTTAATGACAAAAGCAAAGCTGTTAACCATCTATCTATATCCAAAATGCAGCACCTGCAAGGCAGCGGTTAAGTCACTGCAAGCAAAAGGAAATGAGCTTGATTTACGCCACATTGTCGAGCAAACACCTACCGTGGCTGAGTTGAAGCAGCTTATTGTGATAAGCGGTTTGGATATGAAGAAGTTCTTTAATACATCCGGCGATGTCTACAGAGAGCTTGGGTTAAAGGACAAGCTAGGGGCGATGTCAGAGGATGAGAAGCTAGCTTTGCTTGCATCAAATGGCATGCTTATTAAACGCCCTATCGTAACAGATGGCAGTCAAGTGACGATCGGCTATAAGGAAGAACAGTATGAACAAGTTTGGAACGGAAATGGGTGATTCAGTCATGACAGAAACGAAATGGAGATCGGACCGTTTATCCCTGCTCGGATCTTCCATTTTTGCTGAAGTAGCCTCGTGGAAAATGGCTGCTGCAGCAAGTGGCCAGCATATCATTGATCTAGGCATCGGAAGTCCAGATCAGCCGCCAACAGAAGCAGTGAGACAAGCTTTAAGCGAAGCGGCGCTTCGTTCAGATATGTATGCTTATCCAGCTACGAAAAGCGGCCTTCCGTTTCGGGAGCATGCGGCAGAATGGATGAAGCATCGGTTTGGTGTTGAGCTCGATCCTGTGAGTGAAATGGTTACATTGCTTGGGTCACAAGATGGCCTTGCTCATTTGGCTATGGCACTTTGTGATCCTGGAGATATGGCGTTGCTGCCTAATCCCGGTTATCCCATTTATGCTGCGTCGTTAGCACTAGCCGGTGTCGAGTCTGTATTGATGCCGCTTCGTGAAGAAAACCAATACATGCCGGATTTGGACGCGATATCGGACGAGGATTGGGATCGCGCAACCTTTATATTGCTTAACTATCCCAATAATCCAATATCTGCAGTAGCGAACTTAACTTTTTTCGAATCATTGCTTGAGAAAGCGCGCCGTCATGGTGTGTTAGTCGTGCATGATCTGGCTTACTCGGAGATGGGCTTTGATGACTGCGAGCCGCCAAGTATTTTGCAAATTCCTGGTGCGCTGGAGCAAGCTGTTGAATTTCATTCCTTATCCAAAAGCTTTAATATGGCCGGTTGTAGAATCGGTTTTTTGGCCGGGAACAAGCAAGCAGTTAGCGCGCTTCGTGAGCTGAAGGCGAATATTGATTACGGTGTATTCGATCCTATTCAGGAAGCGGGAATTGTAGCCTTGCAGGAAGCGATGAACAACCCTGATATGCCGAAGGCTGGAAAGCTATATGAGCGTCGCCGTGATGTTTTTCTGGAAGCGCTGCGCGAGGAAGGCTGGTCCGTTGTCGTTCCAAAGGCAACCATGTTCGTATGGGCGCAGCTGCCTCCGATGCTTTGGTCACATAAGGAGCCATGGACATCACGACTAATTTCCCAGGAGATGCTTGCTAAGACAGGTGTAGTTGTAGTGCCAGGTGAGGCTTTCGGCACAGAAGGCGAAGGTTATGTTCGTATTGCGTTAGTTGAAGATGAGGAACGTTTAAAGGAAGCAGCAAGGCGGATTGGTAGATTCATTCGCGGGGAATAAATGAAGTAGATCATAAAAAGAAGTTATAAAGGAGTTAATTAAGATGAGTGATCAAAGAGTACTTTTGGTAGATGGAATGGCTATTTTATTTAGAGCCTATTTCGCAACGGCCTTCGCAGGAAGCAGCAGCATTCGCAGAACGAGTGCTGGTGTTCCAGTCAACGCGGTGCACGGTTTTGTACGTTATTTTATGGATGCCATTAATACGTATAGTCCTACGCATGTAGTATGCTGCTGGGATATGGGGAGCACGACTTTCCGAACAGAGCAATACGACGGTTATAAGTCCAATCGACCATCTGCACCGGAGGATCTTATTCCACAATTTGATCTTGTCAAAGAGGTTGTTGCCAGCTTCAACGTGCCGAACATTGGAATAGTCGGTTTTGAAGCAGATGATTGTATTGGAACTTTAGCAGCATTGCTAAAGGACCAAGCCCATGTTTTCGTAGTAACGGGTGATCACGATATGCTTCAGCTTGTCGATGATCGCGTATCAATCGCGATTATGAAGAAGGGTATTGGAAACTATATGGTGTACACACCTGAGAGTTTAATGGAGGAGCGCCAGCTTACCCCAGCGCAAATCATTGACATGAAGGGCCTAATGGGTGACACGAGTGATAATTACCCAGGTGTAAAGGGAATCGGYGAGAAGACGGCACATAAGCTGATTACAGAGCATGGCTCTATCGACCGATTGCTGGAGAACCTTGATGCCGTGACGAAAACGGTTCGTGCGAAAATTGAAAATGATCTCGAAATGCTCCATTTGTCGCGTCAACTGGCAACTATTCATTGTGAAGCACCTGTTGCAATCGAACTAGCTAGCTGCTGTTGGGCATATGAGCGCGAAAGTGTGCAGCGCAAGTTCGAGGAGCTTGAATTTAAGAACTTAATTTCTCTTATTAGCTAGAAGTAGGAGCCCTTTCTCGGGAAATCGAGAAAGGGCTCCTATTTTTGTGAGAAACCATTCGTCCTTAGATAAGGACGACGAAAGCCGTTTACGCTTTTCATAGAAACAGCTGAGATACATTAATATGATGTCCTTTTTTGATGAAATCAGTTGGCGACATAGAGGTGTGCTTTTTAAAAATACGAAAAAAATAGGAGGTGTCATAGTAGCCAAGATGATTGGAGATATCAGATACGGACATATTGGAATTGATGAGCAGACCGCATGCTTCCATGATGCGCAACTGATGAATATAGTTGATTGGTGATATTCCGATTACTTCACGAAAAATAGCGATCGTATAGTTTGGGGAACGATGTATAAGCTGTGCGAGCTGTTTGATCTCAAGCTCTCGCGAAAGTGTTCCAAAATATATGCTTTAATAAGCTGAGAAAATTTCATTTTCATAGGTGTAACCTCGGGTTTTTCTAATTCTCTAGAGAGCAAACCAAGCAATTCATGCAAAATGCTAATGCATATTAAAGCTTGATAGGTATCGTGATTTAGTGATTCCTCGTATAGTATGGAGAAGCGGCGCTGAATATATTGAAAATTATGAGGTTTGAATTTTACAAATTGCTGATTGCTAAGTAACGGTATAATACGATCCAATGATTGGGATGGTGTCAACGACATTGTATATTTTCTATGCAGTCCAGAGGAGTGGTTTTCAGCGGCTCTTTTTATTCCTTCGGGAAAAAATATGAAGTCACCAGCTTCACCGATAACTTCCGTTCCGTTGACATTGTAGGCCACCCTACCCTCAACAATTAGTATGAGAATATGGTGAGTAACCGTTTCTTGTGATTTTTTCCAGTTCGTAATGAAATTATCATAATGTACAGAATGTATGACTGACAAAAGAGTTCCTTCTCCCCTAATATATTTCCTGAATATAGCATAATAATAGCGATATTTAAAGGTATAAGACAAGATTAAGTGAAAAATTTAGGTGTAAACTAAATCATAAATAATCGTTGAATCGTACATATCATTTTGATATCATACATGGACGAGTCTTTGTTAGAAATTTTATAATAAGAGCACAGTTTAGAAAGCGCTAACAAAAAAAGGAGCTTGTACCTATGAGAGTATTACTATTGGATTTGGATTCAACAAAACCTAATCATCTAGGCTGCTACGGCTATCATCGCAATACGTCGCCTAATATAGACAGTGTTGCGGCGGAGGGGTTGCGGTTTGAAAACTATTATACCTCGGATGCGCCGTGCTTTCCTTCAAGAACAGCTCTAATGACCGGCACCTTTGGCATTCATAATGGCGTGGTTGGCCATGGCGGAACAGCTGCAGATGTGCGTCACGATGGGGCGTCTCGCGATTTTAGAAGCCAATTGGACACTAGCAGCTTCCCTTCCTTGTTCCGCAGAGCGGGGATGAAGACAGCATTAGTAAGTCCGTTTGGAGAAAGACATAGCGCATGGACATTTTATGCCGGCTTCAACGAAATTCATAATACAGGAAAAGGTGGCATGGAGTCGGCTGAAGAAGTTACTCCTGTAGTGTTGGACTGGTTAGATCGCAATGCAGAGCAAGAGGATTGGCTGCTTTATGTGAATTATTGGGATCCGCATACACCTTATCGTGCGCCTGAGGATTTTGGCAATCCATTTGAGCATGAGCCATTGCCGGATTGGATGAACGAAGAGCTTCTAGAGAGGCACCTCAATAAAGTAGGTCCGCATAGTCCAAAAGAGATAAATATGTACAATAGTAATACATACTCACAATTTCCTCGTTATCCTGGTGAAATTGCCAATATGGAAGATATGCGTCGGATGGTCGATGGTTATGATTGCGGTGTTAAATTTATGGACGGGCATGTTGGTCAAATATTAAGCTCCTTGAAGCAAAAAGGGATCATGGATGATGTAGTCATTATTATTACAGCAGATCACGGTGAGAATGTGGGTGAGCTAGGCATTTATGGCGAGCATGGTACAGCGGATCAAGGAACATGCCGTATTCCGATGATTATTCGTTGGCCTGGTCATACAGCAGGAACAGTTGACACTGGCTTGCATTATCATCTCGATTTRCCGCCTACGATGGCGGACATGATGGGGCTGTCGCCTGCTTCGAATTGGGATGGAAAAAGCTATGCTAGATCTATCCGTGAAGGTGCTGAAACAGGCCGTAACTATTTGGTCGTCTCGCAATGCGCGCATGTTTGTCAGCGCAGCGTACGATTCGATGACTGGCTATATATTCGTACGTATCATGATGGCTACCACTTATTCGACAAGGAGATGCTGTTTAATATAACTGAAGACCCTTACGAACAGCACAATATTGCGGATCAGCATCGTGATAAATGTATGGAGGCCGTCTATCATTTGAATGAATGGCATGATGAAATGATGTCCACTATGAAGCATGATGTCGATCCTTTATGGACTGTGATGAAGGAAGGCGGACCTTACCATGCCAAAGGCCACCTAAAAGAATATGCAGCGCGGTTGGAAGCTACGGGGAGAGCAGTTGGAGCAGATGAATTGCGCAAAAGACATCCGCAGGAAGAAGCATAGTAGATGCTGTAGCTGCAACTGCAACTGCAGCGAATAATAGGGAGACAAAATAATAGCTTGCGTCTAAAGGCATTGCCTTCATGACGCAAGCTATTATTTTTATGAGACACCAACCAGCTACACTGTCCAAGCTGAATGAACAATCGCCACTACATACCAGCTGTCTTCGTATTTTTCCAAAACAACGATCAGACTCGACCAATCGAGACCTTCAAGATTTTTATCAAAGCCGCTGAAATGATAGTCAGCCAAATAGCTATCCGGGAAAACTTCTTTTATATTATTAACCATATTACCAGCAATTAGCACTTTATCGTCGCCGAGCTTTTCTCGATTCACATAATCTTGATCGTAAACAAATTTCTCGTAGTATTGCTGAAAGGTCAGCTTGATCGTTTCACCGGATCCGTCATATTCTCCCCAAATGAAGGGGGTATCGTCAGTAAATGTAGGTAATGCATCGGGTTTAAATACTTGTGCCGTATCAGCATGAATATAAAGATAGGGTGAAAATAAAACGCCTTTGACTGGATGGATCAGCTGCTTTAAAGCACTATGGTTTTTGTCTTTTAATAGCTGAACTACGGCATCGGTCGTTTCTTCTTTTGTTAAAGTGTTGGCAGGCGATGGTGTTGGTGCAGCAGTAGTGGTAGCAGTCGCGGTTGGTTGTGATGGTGATGGTGATGGGATATTCGTTGGACTGCTGGATGGCTGCTTATCTCCGCCTACAATGCTGCTGCAGCCACTTAGTAATAAACATCCAACAACGATGAATAGCCATTTTTTCATGATGCTCACCCCTTAAAATTTTGTTTTCTATTTAACGATTCATGCACTGAAAAGGTTGCGTTACTCACTCAAATCAAAAGGCTGGATTAGACGCTTACTTATTTACAATTTTTTCTATTATACCTTCAAGAACATGACTTATACAGATCGCCGTGTAAATACAGAAAGGCGTTATCGAATATAATCCAGAATTCGAATTGGCGTATTTATAAAATCAGCAAATAAACAATGAAGACCGCCCTGAGTAGGGACGGTCTTCAAATGATAAGAATATAAAAGTTTTACACTTGACTACACCCGACAAATTTCAGCTGGGCAGTTTTCACATTTACAAATACCACGAAGATATTGAAGATCTTTAATGATAATAGCACCATGTTCAATTGTAATGACATCTGCTTTGCGCATTTCGCTTAACATTCGATTTACACTTTCGCGAGTAGCGCCGATCATTTCTGCCAGTTCTGAATTATTCATTTTTTTCTCGATCTTGATCTCATTACCTTGGTGAACACCATAAGAATTACTTAACCGGATCAACAGTGAGCATAAAGCACCAGGTTTGCCATAGAGCAACAGATCGCGGAATTTAGTTTGAGTCATGCGATGCATCACACCCATCCATTTCATAAACTCAATGGCGAGATCGCCGTGCTGCCAAAGCAATGTCTCTAGATCCTTTTGTTGTATAATGCCAAATTCGGCATCTTCGATCACTTCTGCATTGAAGGTTTGTGTAGAATGTTGAAAGGGATCAATTTGTCCGAACATATCCCCCTCATTGTAGAGATATAGAGTAATTTTATTCCCATTATCGGTACTTTTCGTTAATTTTACTTGGCCTTTTTTCACAAAATATAAATAATCCGCTTGATCGCCATCCCAAAATAAATAAGATCCAGCCATCACTGTTTTGGAATACATAATATTTTTTAGTCTATCCAAATTTTCCGCTGAGAAGAAAGCCGATATACCTTKATTCCCCTTCAAAGTCTCATCATTACTTGCTGTATATGTGTTAACGGCCATATATAACAGCCCCTCTCCGTGTTTCGATACTCTAATCATACAATTTCCTTTCATAGGAGGGTATCGGGGGAAGCCCCCATCTTTGCGGGGGGAAATCCCTGATCGTATTGTGAGGAAAATCACAGTAATCAGGGTACATCCCTGAGAGGCTTTGGGGGAATTCCCCGACATACAAATACAATTACAACCTTTACAATAAACAAATAGATGTGATCGGAGAGAAGGGGAAAGGGATATGAGTGACTACGAGACGGATCTAATAAGCAGCTCTATTAATCATATACGTACGAGTTCGTTAAGTGATTTTGTGGCTCTAGCCCTTCCAGTAGAGAATGGAAACAAGTATCGGTGGAGCTATGTGAGTGGTAATACCAATCTTCGATATCAACAAATGTTAGTTAAACGAGGCAAGGAATTATCGGGAATGGCTGTACTGCTAGGCAGGAGCTTAGTTAAGGGGAATGGATCACTAGAAGCTGAGAAATACAAACTCGATTGTCCATTAATGCTAGCGGAGGGTTTGAAGACAGCCACAGCCATTCCAATTGCTTTGAAAATGGGCGGTATGGCTGTTCTATTGGTTGGTTTACGTCATGTTCACCACTATACGGCAAACGAACTCAGTAAACTCGAGGCGTTAGCCAGAGCTCTCACTTTATGATTAGAAGAATCAAACGAATAGAATGAGGAAAATGGATTTCGAAGTTAGAGATCCATTTTTTTTGTGTTAAAATATAAGATAGCATAAGTTTCAACCATTGGAGGTTAAACATGATTAAGCTATGTATTGTCGATGATCATGCTGTTGTACGATCAGGTCTTAAGATGCTCTTAAATGAAAAAGATGATATGGATGTGATCGGTGAAGCTTCTGAGGGTGACGAAGCGATAAAGATCGCGAGAGAGCTGCAGCCGGATGTGATACTAATGGATTTAAGCATGCCTCATGGTAAAGACGGCTTAACGGCGACAAAAGAACTTAAAGAGCTATTTCCGGATATGGTGGTCCTATTCCTCACGATGCACGATGATGATGAATATTTATTTCGAGCCATTCATGCCGGTGCGTCGGGATATATACTCAAGAGTGCTCCACATGAAGAGCTAGTTACCGCTATTCGAACAGTTGCCGAGGGGAACGCCTATTTATATCCGACAGCGACTAAGCGATTGATGAGTGAGTACTTGGATCGCGCTCATAGCGGCGGGAGCGGCAGATCAATGGAAACACTGTCCGATAGAGAGAAGGAAATTGTCTCATTAGTCGCTAAAGGATACAGCAATAAAGAAGTCGCTGAGCAGCTTGTTATTAGCATAAAAACGGTGGAATCACACAAAGCGAACGTAATGGACAAACTAGGATTGYGAACAAGGCCGGATCTGGTCAAATATGCGATGAAAAAGGGGCTGCTTCATTTTGATTAATTCAGGTTGGGAAGAGGAGAGTCAGAATGCACTCATGCATTTAGCAGATCTAAAATTCGCTTTGAATGAATCGTCAATCGTAGCCGTCACCGACCGAAAAGGCTTTATTCAGTATATTAACGATAAATTTTGCGAGATTTCTAAGTACGAACGCGAAGAACTTATGGGTAAAGATCATCGGATTATTAATTCAGGCCATCATAGTAAAGCATTTATGGAAGAGCTATGGCGCACCATTACTTCTGGTAACGTTTGGCGTGGTGATATTAAAAATCGGGCGAAAGACGGCAGCTATTACTGGGTAAATACAACGATCGTACCCTATATTGACGAACACGGAAAGCCTTATCAGTACTTAGCCATTCGCAATGAAGTGACTGAATTAAAGCGTGTTCAGGAAGAGCTTCAACTGATGATGAAGCAGAGTATGATTACACAAGAGGAGGAAAGAAGAAAGTTTTCCCGTGAGCTGCATGATGGTATCGGGCAAAGCTTATTCTCGCTTCTAATTCAGATAGATCAATTGAATAATAAGGAGTCAAATCCAGGCTTAGAAAATATCCGTGCTAGCGTATCGCATATTATAGAGGACGTGCGAAGTCTTGCTTGGGAATTGCGGCCGTCAGTATTGGATGATCTGGGAGTTGTACCCGCTATTAGAACTTATATAGAAAATTATACCGAGTATTATGGTATAAGGGTCAAGCTTGAAATTGATTTTAGACGTCGGATAGACGTCCAAGAAGAAACAACCATTTATCGAATCATACAAGAGGCTCTGACCAATATCGGGAAATATGCGGATGTTGATGAAGCCTATATTCAGTTATCAGATTTACCTGAAAGGCTAGAGGTACGCATCAAAGATGAGGGGAAAGGATTTTTGCGCAATACGAGCATCAAAGGAGTCGGTTTATTCAGTATGGAGGAACGAGCAAGGGCAATTGGAGCACAATTAGCGATTCATTCGCAGCCCGGAATTGGAACTGAAATCATATTGACTATACCTGCGACGAAATCGCAATAACAACGAAAGGCATCTAACKTTTCCWTAWGGAAACGTTAGATGCCTTTCGTTGTTATTGAACTGTATTGTGTGTGACTATTATCACTGTAAGCAAGGTCCATTTCATGATGTAATTGATGAAAGTTAAACTTAATCTATTAAACAATTTAGATAAATAAAAAGTAGAAAGGAGTAATTTTTATGCAATTTGAGCTTCTTCATCCTGCGGATCAGATTATTTTGATGATGGAACGGATTTACGGTTATGGAATGACAACGACTTCAGGAGGAAACCTGTCTATATTGGATGAAAACGGAGATATATGGATAACCCCTGCTGGTATCGACAAAGGTACACTTAGTCGTAATGATATTGTTTGTGTGAAGCCAGATGGTCAAATAACAGGTATTCACAAACCGTCCAGTGAGCTCCCCTTTCATCGGTTAATTTACACAACGAGGCCAGATCTAAAGGCTGTCGTACATGCCCATCCCCCAGCGCTTGTTTCATTTAGTATGGTTCGTCGAATACCTGACACCAATATATTGCCAAACGAGCGTGAAATTTGCGGTGATGTTGGTATGGCGAAATATGCATTGCCTGGAAGTGAAGAGCTTGGAATGAATATCGCGGAGGTATTCGCGAAAGGTATTAATACGGTTATGCTGGAAAATCACGGAGTTGTCATTGGTGGCAATCATTTATTCGAGGCTTTTAAAACTTTTGAAACGCTTGATTTCTGCGCCAGACTGGAAATCAAGGCAAGTCGTATGGGCAAGACACTTCGGTTATCGGAAGAAGACTATAAGAAGGTTAGGACGAATAGTGATGTTCAACGTATAAGCTTTAAGCAGGGTGGCTACAGTTCTATGGAACGGGAACACCGCCGGGAAATGGTGAAGTTTATACAGCGTTCTTATGAGCAGCGGTTATTTACGAGTACGCAAGGTACATTTTCACAGCGACTTGGAGATGGCAGCTTCCTAATTACGCCTTATGGCATGGACCGGAAATATATAGATGTAGAAAATATAGTACGCATTGACAAAGGGGAAGTAGAAGAGGGAAAAACGCCGAGCCGATCAGTTGATCTGCATGCACACATCTATGAAAGTCATGCTCATATAGACTCTATAATTATAGCGCATCCACCTAATATTATGGCATTTGCTGTGACGGATGCTGAATTTGACTCAAGAACGATTCCCGAAAGCTATATTTTGCTGCGTCGAACGCCAAAGCTGCCATTTGGGTCCATTTATGTGGAACCACAGAACGCAGCAGCCATATTTACGAGAGATACTCCTGTTGCTTTAGTAGAAAATAACTGCGTAATTGTTACAGGGCAGAGCCTGTTAAACGCTTTTGATCGGTTGGAGGTAGCGGAGTACRGTGCGAAAGCGATTATAGACACCCGTAGCCTTGGGGACATCGTACTGATTGATGATAATAAAATATGTGATATTGATGAGGCATTTGGTTTGAATAAAAAGTAAGTGAATGTAGATCAGCAGTAGAGCGGAGGGATGATATGCTGACAGGGGTAATATTGGCCGGTGGGCAAAATCTTAGAATGGGCGGCGAGACCAAAGCCTTGCTTCCATTTTCTAATGAACTCCTTATTCAACGACAAATTCGAATTATGAAGCAAATTTGCTCCGAGATCATACTCGTAACCAATGATCCAAGAAGCTTCTTGCCGCTGCTTGGAAATACGATTCGTATTATTACAGATTATATTCCAGGGAAGGGAACGCTAAGCGCTATGTATGCGGCCTTTACACTTGCAAATAACACTGATTTTTGGGTAGTGGGATGTGATATGCCTTTTATATCTTATCAATCCGCGCAGCTTATGTGGAAGAGAAAACAGGAGCTTCAATGCGAGGCAATAATTCCCTCGATAGGAGACCAACTTCATGCACTCCATGGGATATACGACAAAAGCTGTGTGACAGAGATATCAAAATTATTAGATGCAGGAGAATCTAGGCTGGATGAATTATTAAAAGTGATTCAATACGATACATTAAAAGAAGTTGATTTTATAGAACAGGATCAAAGTGTTCGTTTTGTTATGAAGGTCAATACAAAGGAAGAATACGAGGAAGCCTTGATGCTGATTTTTTAGAGGGCATCATAAGTAAGCACAAAAAAAGAAACAGACCGTCCATACATGGGCGGTCTGTTGTGCTTTCATCCGGAGGAATGCATATGCCTGAATGATGA
>NZ_JBFUHJ010000059.1:0-23846 GCF_056402455.1 Paenibacillus sp. P4_A7
GTAAAGTGAGCGCGGGAATGACATATACAGTAACTCCTGTCGGGACGTGGGCGACTTCTTCTTCGGTATCATTGACTATTTTAAAATAGGTGGTTGTGTTTTATGTGGAATTGAACAGATTCTAATAAAAGCAGGAGCTGTATAATCAGTTCAAATTGCGGGTTATGCCTCCTCAATGATAAAAAATAGTGTCTTCCTATTCGATCGACAGGAAGACACTATTTTTATTTGTTATGGATTAGCGATTAGCGTTTCCTAAGCTCGAAAAACTCACAGTCAGCCCGATTGTGATAGGTCATATCACTGACACCGGATTGGGTGATGATCATTGTAGCGTCAAATCGCACGAGAACTGTACTGGAGTCGACAATATGATTATCTTGAAAGACGCGGATACGTGCTTGAGTGTCGATTACTTCTTGGAAGTCTAGGTCTGATAAAAGGCGACGATTGGTAGCCATTGGATAACTCCTTTGCACAAATATATTTCGTATAACTTCAGTCTAACGTATGGGGCACCGATTGAAAAGTCATCATTGATTCGATGACAATAGCGATACTGCTTTTTAACAATCACAGTCAAATGAAGAGGCTAATCAGGCAAAGCTGAGGTGAGAGGAAATTTTGTTCATATGATAGGATGAAGGCAGATTATCATAACAATGAATGGACGAGGTGTAGTATGAAACTATCTGTATTTACTGTAATGCTGCCGGATTGTACGCTTCATGAAACAGTTGATCTTCTTCAAAAGAATGGCTATGACGGTGTCGAGTGGCGTTTTACAAATACAGATGCTGCTAAGCAAAGTGAAGCGCCATCGTTCTGGGGAAATAATTATTCAACCGTGGAGTCTAATGCCTCGGAAGAGGAGTTGCTCGCTTTAAAGAAGCTTACTGATGACGCTGGCCTTCAAGTGCCCAATCTGGCATCCTACATTCAGAGCGGCGACTTAGCTGCAACGGAACGTGCGATGAGGGCGGCTAAGCTGCTTGGTTCTCCTTCGATTCGTATTGGTGTTCCAGGCTATGACCGAAGCCGAAATTATTGGGATTTGTTGAAGGAAGCACGCGCTTACTTTCACGAGACGGTAGAGATGAGCAAAACCTTTGGAGTAAAGGGCATCATTGAAGTTCATCACGGAAACATTGCCTCTAGTGCAACTCTTGCTAGGCAGCTTGTCGAAGGTTTTGATGTGGATCATATTGGAGTCATCTTTGACCCAGGGAATATGGTACATGAAGGCTTCGAGCAGTACAAGATGGGTCTTGAAGTGCTTGGCGACTATCTGGCACATGTTCATGTGAAAAATGCCATATGGAATAGAACGGGTGCAGCAACACCTCTATTAGGCGGCGATGGCGAGACTGACAAACACAATAAATGGCATGACCCGCAATGGAAGGCTGCGTGGGGACCGATATCTGAAGGCGTCGTTCATTGGCCTCAGGTCATTTCTGATTTGCGAGCGGTCGGTTACGATGGATGGCTTAGCTTCGAGGACTTTAGCGCCTCAGCACCATCGGATGCATTGCTGCGCGATAACATGGCCTATATTCGCTCCTTGCTGTAAGGTTCTGGTTATTAGTCACTCACTGGCCAAGCGTCTTCTTTTTTGTCCGAGTTCTGCATAAGTATGGGTATGGTTAGCGGACAGGATAAAGGGGGAGGGATTCCTTTTGGCGAAGTGGGGCAGAAAGAGCTGGGGATTTCGTCTGTTTGGCGGAAATCGGCTGCAGCTAGGGTCTGGTCGGTCTTTTCGAAAGGTGAAGACAGTTAGCTGGGGGAGTCGATCAAGCGCAGGTCCATCAAGCCCCTCCCCCAAAAAGTGGGGATCTGGTCTGAATGCTAAAGGTTTGAATTGGGGCTCTCGTTCGAGCTCATCCAGCGGCATTCGGAAATGGGGGATTAGCCGCCTTGCGATGTCACTTGGCAGCCGCCCAAGAAGCGCGGCTTCTTCTGGTGTCTGGAAAAGTCGTCCACGTGGTAATAATAGCGCAGGAACAACAGGTGCTTGGGGTACGCGACCGACAAAGCCACGAATAAGACGTCGTACCATCCTTCTCATTGTACTAGTTATTATGATGTTATTCTCTGTTCAATCCTTCATATATGTTGAACGGAATTTACGTCCGCCTCTTATGAATGTTGCCAAAATACGTGTGAAGCAATTGGCTACTCAAGCCATTAATAAGGCGATCACGGAGCAGGTTTCTAGGCAAACGGAATCAGATAAGCTAATTGATTGGAAAATGAACAGTAATGGTAAAATATCAGGCTTCATGCTAAATTACGCAGAGCATATGAGAATTACATCACAGACGATTAACACAGTCCAATCCACTTTAGATGAGATGAAGAGCATTCCGGAGCATATTCCAATCGGGCTTGCGCTGAACAGTGCCATTATTTCATCCTTCGGGCCAAAGGTACCGGTTAAATTCGAGCCAGTTGGTGCAGCCAAGGTCGGTCTCAGTACTCGTGAGAAGGATGCAGGCATCAATATGATTTTGGTAGAGGTATACATTCGAATCATTGCGGAGGTAGCGATTATTATCCCGTTTGATACGGAACCTGAGATTATCGAGACGGATATTCCTATTTCCTATCTACTCGTAGTTGGAGATGTTCCCATGTATTATTACGATAATACCGGCAAGCCAGTAGGCGAATCAGCAGCGCAAGCACCTAATATATCTGTGCCCCTAAATCCTGGTGATGGAAACGGAATTTCATCTCAACCAGAGCAGGATAAGGCTGCTTCAGCCAATGCGGGATCTTCAAATGAAGCGAATATAGAGGATGCCGACGAGTCCAAAACGCATAAAGGCTCAGGAGCAACGGGGAATAACAGCGGCGGGAGCACGGATTAATAATAAAAATTATTTTAAAAAAGACGACTTTCTCCTCCTTCAATTAGAATGGATGATAAAGTCGTCTTTATTTTTTTTAGTTTTTTGCCCGCATGCGCGCTCGTTCAGCCTGCTCCCAGCGCCTAAGCATTGGGTATGGATCGAACGACCATTCGAATAACCCACGATCACTATACACCCCGTAATGCAAATGAGGAGGGAACTTGCCCTGCGTTCCTGGCTTGCCATAACCGGAGCTGCCTACCCAGCCAATTACTTGCCCAGGTTTAACAATTTCACCAATTTTCATCGTTTTGTCATAGCCCGACATATGTGCATAGTAGTGGTAGAAGTTATTTAAGTCTCGTATTCCAATTCGCCATCCACCGTAAGGGTTCCAGCCTTTCACTTCAATAATGCCGTAACAGGTGCTTCGTATCGGAAGTCCTTGAGGGGCAAAAATGTCAGTACCCTCGTGAGATCGGCGGCCCCCCCAACCTCGGCCTGCTCCCCATGTATCCTTATAAGCGTAGTTAGTGCCGATCGGTACAGGAAAAGCATGCTCGTTGAGGTCGAGTTGACCAAAATAGTCATATATCTTAGCGAACTGTTGAATTCGCTGAACGGCACGGCTGTTTTGATAATATTGCCATAGCCCGATCGAGAAATCATCCTCTGTTGTTCCATACCTAGTAATATGACTTACAAGCGAGTAAAGCAGATCAACATCACTGTTGCGCTCCGCCTGCCCGTTACCATCCCCATCGCGTCCTATACCGTTAAACCAGTGAATGGATGCCGGCGAGCTGTCATCCTGATTAGGATTTAGGGGGCCTGCCCAACGTTCTTGATCGATAAATACACCAACTGTGCTGCCTAGCATAGGTCTTACCTTAGGACGAACTTTAGACATAGAGCGCTCGTATTGGTCGATTGCCGCTAGCCAGTACCAGGGGATACTTGTAAATAAGCTTAGTTTGTCATACAAGCTTCTTCTCGCCAGCATCGGATTGGTTTCCGGAGCTGTTTGTTCCGTTACGGCTACTGAATCTGACTTTGAAACAGGACTAGCATGGGTATAGTTGACAGGTTGGACTATAAGCAGAGAGACTGCTGTTAACGCTGCGACTATAGGAACGGTCAGTTTCAATCGCCTCACCCTTTCGAAAGCATGACAGTATTAACGTTATGTTTTGCAAATCATTGGTTTTTATGCGAAACACGAATACGAATATTTGTCGGAGATGCTTAA
The DNA here is from genome assembly GCF_056402455.1 of Paenibacillus sp. P4_A7. NCBI lineage: Bacteria > Bacillati > Bacillota > Bacilli > Caryophanales > Paenibacillaceae > Paenibacillus > Paenibacillus sp. P4_A7. The sequence goes on from NZ_JBFUHJ010000059.1 coordinate 4,105, forward strand.
ATCCGCATGGAAGCGTGGTGAAATGCAAAGGGGAGTCAAGCTTAAGCAAATGTTCAGTAATGGTCAGAAGAAACAAAATGAATAGGTGAAGGTGTTCATTGGGTTGTTCTATGAAAAAAAGGCATATGTCTGTGCCCAGTTCACCAATTTGTTATTGTCTGATTACTAAAATATCACGAGGAGGGTTACGGTATTTTGGATCTGTTGAATTTGTGAATTTGTAAGATTGCCGTAAACTCGAACGATTATCTAGGCCCCACTTACTTAATATCTTATAAGAAATTCTTGAAATTACAGAAATTTATCTGATAGGAGGATGCTATTATACAAATATAAATAAAGACGAGGTGATGACATGCAAGCGAAATTGACAGCGGACGCCATTCCCCTCTCCAAAAAGCGGAATTCATGGATAAGGACGATAAAAAAGTATAAAGTGATGTATGCTCTTTTATTCCCGGCATTGATTTACTTTGCCGTATTCAAATATATTCCTTTGGCGGGAATCATTATTGCTTTTAAAAACTACAACCTGGCTTTGGGCCTATGGGATAGCCCATGGGTGGGATTGAAAAATTTCAAAGATTTTATTAACGGTGTTTATTTCTGGGACATCATGAGAAATACGATTATTATATCGCTATATAAGCTTTTGTTCGGTTTCTCTGCGCCTATCGCACTTGCTTTGCTTCTTAATGAAGTTCACACCAAATGGTTTAAGAAAATCGTACAAACAATCACTTATTTACCCCATTTTCTATCATGGGTCATTGTTTATGGATTGATGGTAGCATTATTAGCCCCGGGAGATGGCCTTTTTAATATGATTTTTAAGGAAAATGGTGTTCAACCCATCTCCTTTCTAACAGAACCTGCTTGGGGAAGACTGTTGGTCATCTCATCTGAAATATGGAAAGACATTGGATGGGGAGCGATACTGTACCTTGCCGCATTAGCAAGTATTGATCCAAGCTTATATGAAGCGGCTCGAATTGATGGCGCTTCCAAATCGAGACAGCTATGGCATGTAACATTACCCGGCATTCGAGGAGTCATTATTCTGATGCTAATCCTTAAATTAAGTCATATCCTGGACGCTGGTTTTGACCAAATATTCATGTTTGCCAACACTTTTAACCAGGAGAAGATCGACATTATCGACACATGGGTATACCGTGAAGGGCTGGAGCGTCTTAAGATTGGCTTAGCTACTGCTGTGGGACTATTTAAAGCTGTCATCGGATTTATTTTAGTATTGGCTGCGAACAAGCTCGCCAAAAAATTCGATGGGCAAATTTGGTGAGGTGGTATTGGATATGATTAAGCTGACAATCGGGGAAAAAGTATGGCAAGCAATTGTTTATTTTATTCTTATTTTGCTATCACTACTTTGCTTACTTCCCTTTTTATATGTGGTTGCTGTTTCGGTAACACCAGAATCAGAAGTGTTAAGAAGAGGGATTGTTATTATACCAGAATCCTTTACCTTTGTAGCTTATAAAGAAGTATTCATTTCTAATGGTATAGGGCAGGCGTATAAAATTACGTTGTTTCGAACCATTGTAGGCACTGCGTTAAATGTGTTTTTTACGGTAATCGCGGCGTACCCGTTATCCAAAAAATATTTGCCGGGACGCAGTCCGTTTTTAATATTCATTGTGTTTACCATGATGTTTAGCGGAGGATTAATTCCGACTTATTTGTTAATCCGCTCTCTGGGATTGCTAAACAGTCCATGGGTATTGATTATTCCGACTCTCATTAGTGCATTTAATCTGGTGATTATTAAAGGCTTTTTCGAGCAATTGCCTGCTGAAATCGAGGAATCGGCGAGAGTAGACGGCGCAAGTGAACTTCAGTCGTTATGGAAAATCATATTACCCCTGTCCATGCCTGTCCTTGCCACGATTTCCTTATTTTACGCAGTGGGGCATTGGAACAGTTATTTCGATGCCATTGTTTATATCAATGATTCGAACTTAATGCCGCTTCAAGTTGTCTTGCGCAACATTCTGCTTAACATCGCAACTCAAAGCGCTGAGTCAATGGCCAATACCGGAACGGTTAGCCAGTTCGCTGTGCAAATGGCTGCTGTGGTCGTGACTACGATCCCGATTCTGATCGTTTATCCATTTATGCAAAAACATTTTACTAAGGGTATGCTCATGGGATCGATAAAAGGTTAAAAGGCAATTCTTATCTAGGTTGTTACGGGGAAACCGTGATAATATACAAGCAAAGGAGAGGTCAATATGCAACGTAAAAAGATTTCATTTTCTATTTTGGCTGCTATAGTAGGGCTGGGAACGCTATTGTCAGGATGTGGGGAACAAGAAGAAATACAAGAAGAAATTAAGCCTACAACTTCGAGCAGCTCACCATCCGAGGGTAACGAGTTTGCGAACAAAATGAAAATCTCGATGTTTAACCAAGGTACTTTCAACGCTGCCGCTCCGATACCTCCGCGTGATGAAGATATTCAACGGCAAATGCTGGAAAAGGAAATGAACATCGACTTGGATATGATGATTCCTCAAGCTGGGCAATCAACAACCAAATTAAATACGCTTATTGCAGGCGGGGATATTCCAGATTTAATCTTCTTGAAGAGTCGGGCCGATCTCGCGCAATATTATGACCAAGGCGTTCTTGCGGATTTGACTCCGTATCTGGATCAATTTCCTGAATTGCAGAAACGTTTTAGCAACGACTCCTGGGAGGCGATGTCCTATCAAGGAAAAACCATTGGAGTTCCAGGTTATGATAATGTGAACGGTATCAGTCGAAGCTTCTTCATCCGTAACGATTGGCTGAAAAAGCTGAATATGGAAGTGCCAACGACACCTGACGAGCTATTTGAAGTAATGAAAGCCTTTACAGAGAAAGACCCGGACGGTAATGGCAAAAACGATACGTACGGATTCATAGGCGGTATGAATAAAGAAGGTAATCTGCAAACCTACGGCTTCGATAGCTTGATGTGGATGTTTGGCGTCAATCCTCCATCGGCCATTGACGTGAAAGATAATGAACCAGTATTCCTATTTATCGATCCCAAAATGAAAGAGGCGCTCGCTTACATTAATAAAATGATGGCAGCCAATGTGGTAGACCCAGACTGGGTGACGATGACTTCGCCCGATTTGTTGGACCAAAAGTTATTTAAGGGTAAAGTTGGCTTCATGATAAGAGATGCCCGCAGGCTGGAACCGGATTATCAGCAGAAAATGAAAGAAATCAGCGGAGAGGTGCCGGAATGGATCGTTATTCCTCCAATGATAGGTCCTTACGGCGATCAAATTGTAGAGAGAAAATCGTTCCAAGGTAATTCATGGGCCATTTCCAAGAAAGCGGACAAGGACAAAATCATTCGGATCTTGTCAATGCTGAATTATCTCTTTACGGACAAAGAAGCATATCCGAACTTTGCATACGGAATTAAAGGGATTCATTGGGATCTGGTGGACGGCAAGGCCAAAAATAAAACCTCTGAATTATCGAAGGAAATGAAAGAAAAGTACCTATGGGTCGATCATTATAGAATGCCGCGCCGTGGTGATGATGCTGAGTATTTCAGCTTCCAGAATCCTAAGACGGCAGAAGCTTTTACGAACAACCAGAAATATGTGGGGCCTACTTTGCCTGGAAATTTATTGACTGCAGACCCGAGCGATACATTGGCAGCTGACCGCCAACGTTTCATTAATGAAAGCCTGGTCAAATTTATGACTGGTAAAGACCCTCTTTCCAATTGGGATAATTTCCTCCAAACGTTGGATACCAAGTTTGACATGCAGAAATATAAGGATACAGCAATCAAGCAATTTAAAGAAGCGGGCATAATCAAGTAAAATAAACGAAGAGAGTGGCTATTAATAGCCCCTCTCTTTATTGTCATATGCTATTCTTAGTTTAATACGGAATTAAAAGGAAGAGGATCGATGCGAAGAAGAATCAGCTTGCCTTTAAAATTATTTTTTATCGTGTTTGCGTTTGTATTAAGCTGCATAATCTTGATAAGCCAATTGTCTTATCGCTATGTCCAAAAGGAAATAAGAACCAATGATATTTATTACACCAACCAAATACTTGACAAGGTTGATCAGTATTTCACGGTTAATTTTTCCTCCTTCCAGACGATCCTGTTCTCGGTCGAAACATCGGTGAAAGCCAACATTGACAATACGGAAGTGATTAAAAAGCAATTAAGAGAGCTATATGAACTAAACAGTAATTACGTCAGTAATATTTATTTGATCAAAAGCGATTTATCCATTCTTGGCGGAAGTACACCTACCCGCATATTCGATGAGCCTTTATCTGAAAGAGAACCTTTGTTTGATGCGGCTGACAAGAACAGAAGGACTACATTTGTCAGTGATCCTTACAAATCAAAGTATTCCGGCTGGACAGTTACGATGGTTCRATATCTGAACGGCGCTCCGTTTCCTATGGCCATTGCGGTAGATTTGGATCTAAATGCTATTGAAGAAACCTTGTTCAAGATTAATAAAAAAGAACAAATGAATCTGGCTCTGATCACCGCATCGGGGAAAATCATTGCCGGATTTTCGGAAAATAGAGGACCACTGAATATTCAAGATCACACTTTTTCAATCGGGGAAACGTCAGCGGAACAAATTCTGGATACTGCAGAAACAAGCCTTCAACTGCATACCAAGGATGGCATGGCGGTCTCCCTTCTGAAAAAACCGACGGAGAAATTCAACTGGACTATCATCTCGATCAACGATGAATCACGCTTGAAAGCTGCTTTGTCCAGATTGGAAACCCATTATATCGTGCTTCTAGCCGCAGGTCTGCTCTTAAGTTTGTTCATTTCCTTTTTTATTGCCAAATATATAAGGAATCCTCTCTATACGCTCAAAACAAAAATGAAGCGTGTGGAGCAAGGCGACCTGACAACTACAATGACGATTAACCGAAACGATGAGTTCGGAGATCTTTCCCGAGCCTTCGATCGTATGCTACAGCAAATTGTGGAACTGATTCGGCGAGCGGAGCTTCATAATGAACTTGAGCGGAAGCTGGAAATTCAAGTGCTGCAGTCTCAAATAAACCCTCATTTTCTGTATAACACGCTTGGTTCTATCAGCAATGTTATACGCCTCGGACAAATAGAGAAAGTAGATGTGGTGATCGGGTCTCTCATTTCATTATTGGAATACGGGATAGATGACGCTTCGGAGAAGGTTTCACTATATCAGGAATTGCGAAATGTATCGGACTATATCGAGATCCAGAACATCCGTTATAACAGGAACTTCCAATTGATTGAGAATATCGAAGCAGGGTTAATAGATTTTCCGGTTTTTCGAATGCTGCTGCAGCCCCTTGTGGAGAATAGTATCTTCCATGGTTATAACGGTGGGGGGATCGAAGGCTCTATTACTATTCATGCGTACAGGGAGGGCGGCATCGTCATAATTGAAGTAGTTGATCAGGGCGAGGGAATTCCAACTGATAAAATAAATCATATTTTAATTTCAGAACAGAGTGATGTGGAAGTAAAAAGGAAAAGAATCGGGTTAAATAATATTCATGGCCGAATAAGACTTCACTACGGAGAACAGTTTGGGCTCCAAATAATAAGCATACCTAAGGAAATAACCCGTGTTCGCGCTTTATTCCCAGCAGGCTTGTTTAAAGGAGATGCATGATGGTGAGAGACTACACCTGCTTCATTGTTGACGATGAAGATCTAATCATTCAAAGATTGGAATTGTTTTTTAACGAGCTCTCCCATAGGGATAAGCGATTTCATTTAGTGGGAAAAGCGAATAATGGGCTGATGGGAATAGAGGAGATTGTAAAACTTAAGCCGGATATCGTGATATCTGATATCGTAATGCCGCGAATGGATGGAATTTCCATGATTGAGAAGTTAAAGCAGGAACTGCCCCATACCCAATACATTCTTTTGACCGCCTATTCATCCTTTGAATACGCACAGAAAGCTATTCATGCCAACGTATTGGAGTACATTGTTAAGGTTCCGCTCAGGGAAGCGGATTTGGATCGAGCTTTAAATAAGGCAGCCGGGATCTTGGATGAGGTTAAGAAAAAAGAAGAGGAATTTCAATCGTTAAACTTATCCGTACTTGAAAATAGATATAGAGTTCGCAAGCAATTTTTTAACGAGCTAATCAGAGGCGAAATCCCTTCTCATCGGGCATCGGATTTTGCCAATCGCATGCAGTTCCATTTCTTTCAAGCCAACTATTGCTGCTTCATTGTTGAAATGAATCTGTATGAAAGTTTCCGAAATGAATATTCAGCGGTTGACCAAAACATCTTGAAATATGCGATTACGAATATAATCGAAGAAACTGTGATGAATGGTGGTAGAGGTGTAGCTACGGATCTATCCGATAATCGATTTATTGGCTTTCTTTCCTGGGAAAATAATCGCAGTGATATGGAAATGGAATATGCTTGCCAGACATTGGGGGGGCAGATCGTCTCCCATTTGCATCAATATTTGAATCAAAGGGTATCCGTTGCTTTTGGAGGTCCGCACCGAGGCTGGGAATCAATCAAACAAGCGTACACGGAAGCTAAAAATGTGAGTGAGGATTTCTATTATCATACAGAGAAAGTTGTAAAAACACCCGTACATCGGTTCCATTACCATAATGACAGAAAGGCGGATTTTCAGCAGAAACTGTCTGATTTTCTTGCATGGGTGCAAAGAAATGTTTCCAAGGAAGAGCTGGAGAAAGAACTTGCTGATTTGAACCAATATGTTACGGACCATAAAATTCATAAGTCCATCATGGCACCTATGCTTCGAGACTTGTACAGAGACATTACTGTGAAGTTTAAATCGGGGAACAAGTTGACCACGGAAGTAGCAGAGTTCCCCATAGAATTTATGGCTTTTCGGGAGCAGCTTGCCTATATTGGCGACTTCACATTCGAATATGTACAAGCTGGCCAGCTTTTACATCGTGTAGAAATCATGAGTGCTATGCGGTTTATAGAGAAAAACCTGAATCAGCGTTTAACGTTGGAGGCTATTGCCGAGGAAGTGAATTTAGCTCCATCTTATTTTAGCAGCTTATTCAAAAAAACAATGAACGAAGGCGTTATCAGCTACATCAACCGCAAAAAAATTCAATTAGCTCTTGAGCTGTTAAATGTTCAGGATTATTCTTTATTGGAATTGTGCGAGGAAGTAGGAATTGTGAATGAAGGTTATTTTTGCAAATTATTTAAAGAATATACGGGTGATACTCCTAAGCAATATCGGATAAAAATGACACGGTATGAATCCAAATAAGGTTGCAAAAAATGTATGAATTTTTCGCGAAATCATGTAAAAAAACGGGGATCAAAAGGATTACCATGAGAGAAGTATCTAATCATGGAGGTTATCAAAATGGAGCTTATTAAAGCAGATGTAACCGTCGTAGGCGGAGGTATTGCTGGGATATGCGCTGCCATTGCTGCCGCACGCCAAGGGCTGCAAGTTTCACTTATTAATGATCGACCGGTTCTTGGGGGGAATGCGAGCAGCGAGGTCAGGGTTCATATCAACGGGTCGGCATATCTCGGAAACAGTCCATCCTATTATGCACGCGAGGGCGGGTTGGTGGAAGAACTTAAGTTGAAGATTTTTCACTATAATCCGTTATACAACAAGAAGCTTATGCTTTCGCTTTCGGATACGGTCTTGTTGGATATGGTCTATGACGAGCCTAACATTTCTCTATTCCTGAATACATGCGTTCATGAAACGGGCATGGAGAACGGTAGAATTAAATGGGTGGAGGGCCTTCAATTGGCTTCCGAAAGAAAATTTCGTTTTGAAAGCCGAACCTACATCGATTGCTCCGGAGATGGAGTTGTCGGATATCAAGCAGGTGCTCTCTTCAGATGGGGAAGAGAAGCGAAGCATGAATACAAGGAAGAGTTGGCTCCTGAAGTGGCGGACCATTACACGATGGGCGATACGATCCTGTTTCAAGCCCGTGACGTAGAATATTCCGTTCCATACAAAAGGCCTGGCTTCGCTTATGATATTACGAAGTTGGCCTTTTTCGATAGTATCAGAAAAGGCTTAAACCATCGGGCTTTTCCAAGAAAAATCAACGGGCTTGGCGGATTGTGGTGGCTGGAATACGGCGGACATATGGATATTATCAAGAATAATGAAGATATCGCATTGGAACTGCGGAAATTGGTGTACGGGATTTGGGATTATATCAAAAATAGCGGCGAATTTGATGATGTAGACAATCTCATCTTGGATTATGTATGTCCGATTCCGGGAAAGCGGGAATCGAGGCGATTTATTGGGAATCATATGTTGTCTCAGAACGATCTCACAGCAAAGCCGCATTTCGAAGATGCTGTATCCGTCGGAGGATGGTATATGGATTTACATGCTAATAAGGGCATCTACGATGAGGGGCCTGCTACAGCATGGAATTTCGTGCCTGGATTGTACAATATCCCTTTCCGCAGTTTATTTTCACGAAATATTCCTAATCTCATGTTCGCTGGTCGCAATATAAGTGCTACCCATGTGGCCTTCGGCTCTACAAGGGTAATGGCAACCTGCGGTTGTATGGGGCAGGCGGTTGGAACGGCTGCTTCGTTATGCTTGAAATATGAGGTAGACCCCGCGGCCATAGTCGAAGCTCATATGGGGGAGCTACAGGCGCTGCTGCTTCGAGACGGGCAAACGATTGTAGGGCTTCAAGAGGAATTGGATCCTTACTTCGCTGACGGATTAACTATTCGTGCCTCGTCTCAGCGCAGCTATGACAATCTTCATCCAACCGAAGAGATTTCCTTGGAGAAAGGGTTATGTTTGGTCTTGCCGATTCAGACATCCGTGGCTGAAAGCGTACGGATCAAAATTAAAAATATGTCCGAGCATTCGGAAACTCTGCAAGTGAAGCTGTTTGGCGGGGAACGGAAGGAAAACTACATTCCCACCAGCGAGTTGAAAGACTACCGCTTGGTTATTGCAGCCGGTCATGACGACTGGATTACGCTGGACTTGGGCTGCATAAAGCCCGCGGACGACAAAATTTACATTGTACTGGAAGGTACGGCGAGCCTTGCCGTATACGGCAATGAAGAGAAAATGACAGGAGCGGTCAGCTTCCATTATAGGCCGGAAGAACCGTCCAGGTTGAAGAAATTCAATAAGAGTATTTGCTTTAAAGACCTGCTGCCATCCCAGAATATGTATAATCCTGAGAATGTCGTCAACGGCTACTCCAGACCTTATGGCCTGCCGAACTGCTGGATTTCCGAACGTACGGAAGGACAGGAATGGTTGGAATTCTTTTTTGCAAGCCCCAAAAATTTGGACGAAATCCATCTTGTTTTCAATTCGCAGCTGGATTTGGAGCATTTCGACCATCCGATCGAGCTCCTTATCCAAGATTATGACGTGACCCTGACCTTAGAAGACGGAACCAAGAGGGAAATTAAAATCCGTGGGAATTATTTCACATTGAATAAACATAAGGTGGATTCGAAAGGTGTAACCCAAATTCGATTTGATTTCTGTGCGACTTACGGTTCGCCTTATTTTGAAGTGTTTGCTGTAAAATTGTTTGCTCCTAAAAACGAACAGTAAGGTAAGGTGAAGTCGCGATGAAGGAATTATTCGCTCGAAGAGGGCTCCCTAATGTAATTCAGAAGTTGGAAAATGGGGAAACGGTGACAATCGTCTATTTTGGCGGCAGTAATACGCGTTCTGAAGGATACAGGGTCATGACGGGAAATTGGCTTCGAGAGCAATATCCCAATGCGGAAATCCGCTCTGTGAACGCAGGCATTGATGGGACAGGATCGGACCTCGGCTGCGCCCGCTTGGAGACGGATGTGCTGCGTCATCAGCCTGATCTAGTGTTTGTTGAATTTGTAGGTAACGATGGCGGTGTTCCCGAATCCAAGGAGCGGATCGAAGGAATTGTCCGTCAGATCCGTAAGCGGAGCCGGTTTACCGATATCCTGTTCGTTTATACGCTGAAGGAGCGGGATGTGGCCCTATTTCAGTCTGGGGAATACCAGAAGGGGGCTCTTATGCAGGAGGAAGTAGCCGATTATTACGGTATTCCTTCGATTCATCTGGGCGTAGCGGTCAGTCATTTGGTATCCGAGGGGAAGCTCATTTTCACCTCAAGGGCAGACCAGTCTAATCCCGGAGCCGTTATTTTTACGCATGATTCGATCCATCCGACAATTCCCGAAGGACACCAGATTTACACGGATACGATCACCCGGTCATTTGAGAAAATTAGCGAACTTCGAGATCACCTGAGAAGGTTGGAACATCACTTGCCTCAGGACCCCTTGGTCCCGGCCAATCCTTGGGAGTACGCCGCTATGCTGCCTCTGGATAGTCTTACTCATTTTTCGGCAGGATGGTCTTACATGACCCCCGATGATTTTGCTTTAGTGCGCGAGTACAATTGGTTGTTCCCCGGCCTATGGCGAGCAGTCGATCCTGGAGAGGCTATCACGGTGCAGTTCGAGGGCACCCACATCGGGTTGTTCGATATCGGGGGGCCTGATTCCGGCAGATTGAAGGTGACGGTAGATGGCGGGGAACCTTTCCTTGTCGATCGATTCACACCATACAACGATCATAATCGAAATCAGTATGTTTTCTTGCCGGAGCTCCCGAATGGGAAACATACGGTTCGCTTCGAAGTCGATACCGAGAAGACAGACAAAACGGCCGTGTTTGAGTCGTGCGGCAATGAACGAAGTATGGAGCATGTTCGGCAGAATCCGGATTGGTACGATCAAACGGTGATCCAGCTTGGGAAGTTGTTATTGGTGCAGCCGCCATTATAATTGATAATTAGGCTTTGTCCACTTGGAAGACCTACATTGTATCTGACTGCAGTTGAGCAGTCTAATACGATGTAGGTTTCTTTTTTTACTTAAAATCTTATAAGAAATTCTTGAAATTAAAGAAATTTCACGGTTATGTGACATGCTATGATAGTCAACTGCCTTCAAATGAATGGAAAGGTCAATTCTGATGAACCTCGATTAAAAGGTAAAAGAATCCTGTACAGTCGTACACGACGAAGCGATGTTTCCGTCAATTGGAAAGCAAATTGGCTAGAGCCCAGCACATTCTCTCCAAAAGAATAAAAGGATCAGYCAATGCCGGAGCATCCGACCGTGTTTAATCTATCCTTTCAAGGCTCACAACTGGGTGATATTTACACGATGCTGCTCATGCCCAGTTGAAAATATACTATATCAATGATTTATCTAATCCGATTCTTGTCAAAGATACTCATAAACAAGCATGATTGAGGAGCTTGCAATACCTCACTCGTATTCTTATTTAACGGCGTCAGCGAAAGCAGATGAAAGAGTATTTGCTTTTTCACTTACATATGTGAGTATATATAGGGGGAACGAATACATGAGAAAGCTTAAGAAAGTGCTATTTTTATACGAAACATGTTATAATAAACCCATGCGTTTAGGACTTATATATGAACTTGAAAGCAGGTAATGCCGCATGAAACAACGAGAAACTTTGAAAAAGCCTGACTGGCTTCGAATAAAACTAGCAACAGACGGTAATTTTGCTGAAATTAAAAATATGATGCGTTCCAAAACTTTACACACGGTTTGTGAGGAAGCACGTTGTCCAAATATCTATGAATGCTGGGCGAATCGCACAGCTACATTTATGATTTTGGGTGATATTTGCACGCGCGCTTGCCGTTTTTGTGCGGTTAAGACTGGCTTGCCGACTGAACTCGATTTGGATGAACCGGAACGGGTAGCCGAAGCAGCCGAGCAGATGGGCTTGCAGCATTGCGTAATCACTTCCGTTGCACGCGACGACCTTAAAGATGGTGGAGCATCCATATTTGCTGCTACTGTTCATGCGATCCGCAAACGGATGCCGCTTTGCCGAGTAGAAGTACTTATTCCTGATTTTCTAGGAAATGCAGAAGCGCTGCAAATTGTAATGGATGCAAATCCTGACATTTTAAATCATAACGTTGAGACGGTGGAGAGACTTTCGGATCGCGTTCGTGCTCGTGCAAAATACAGCCGTACGTTGGAGCTTCTCAGACGTGCCAAAGAGATGAAGCCAAACATTCCAACCAAATCGAGTATTATGCTAGGTGTAGGGGAAGAATGGGATGAAATATTGCAAACAATGGACGACCTTCGCGCCCAAGATGTTAATATTTTGACGCTAGGCCAATATTTACAACCTTCGCCTACTCATTTGCCGATTGTTCGTTATGTACATCCGGACGAATTTGCAAAACTGAAGGAAGAAGGACTGAAACGCGGTTTCCGCCATGTAGAATCCGCACCATTAGTACGCAGTTCTTATCATGCGCATGAGCAAACTAACTCAGCACACGCGGCAATTGCTGCAGAGGGTGCTGAAGAGGTAAATGAGCAGCAGGTTTCATCCGGCGCTTGCTCAAGCAGCATGTAATCGATGCTTAGATGAGGTGGGGTAGATGGGTTTGATTCATATCGGGGGCAAATCATACGAAATTGTACTTGAAAACAGAAATGGCTGGAATCCAGAGGCTTTTCGTGATCGATATAGCGAGGTGCTAGAGCGTTACGATTTTATTATTGGAGACTGGGGATACAGTCAGCTGCGTTTGAAAGGCTTCTTTCGCGACAACCATCAAAAGGCTACGAAAGATAGCAGCTTTTCCGGTATGTCGGATTACATTAATGAATATTGTAATTTTGGCTGTGCGTATTTTATTTTAGAGAAAACGCTTAGCACGCAGAGAGAGCCTGAAGACTATGATTTCGATGCGGAGGATCAGAATCCTAGAATAGAGGCGGCAGACCTTCGAGCAGCAGTAGACGCGGCTTTTTCCGACCTATCTGACCTAGCGGATGTTACAGATCAAGCTTCAAATCATACAGAGGCAGCTTCGTTATCTTCACAAGAACGACAAAGCCGTGGATCTCGCAGCGGAGGCGATCGCAATCAAAGCGGCGGCGGACGGCGAGAGTATCAACCGCGCAAAGGATACCGAGGGAATGATCACAAAGGTAAGAAACCGATTCGCCTTTCTGCGAATGAAGCGGTTGCCGCATCCTCTGAATCTAATCCATCCAAAAAAGACACTGGACGCTCCTAATTTGGAGCTTCCAGTGTCTTTTTTTCATTTTATTAATGAACGTCGTAGCCGAGGAATGCTTCGCGTACCCGAKTCCAGAATGGGAACGGCCGATAGCGGGCAAAGCTGACCTTACGGCTGGATACACAGCACCGTATCGATTGGATATCACTGCGCATTATGCTTACATGATCAATAGTGAGCTGCAGCCGCTGCTCCTTCTTCGAGATGATGTCGCAATGATGATGCTGAGGGAGCAGTACCGACGAGCCAAGCGTTCGGTACACACGATTATTAATTGAAGCAATCTCGGCAATCTGCAAGGATTCGATAGACGGATGAACGATTGCCCCACCTAAGCTTTTATTATAGGCGGTGCTCCCCGAAGGGGTAGAAATGACAATTCCGTCGCCTCGGAACATTTCGAACATTTCATCATTAATATTGATTTGAGCGACGAGCGTGCCGTCCACACCTTTAAGTGTGAATTCATTTAAAGAGAGGTGATGACCGCTTTCTGTAGGCGTCACGAGCTCTATTTCTGCTAGAGGATATCTTACGATCTTAGGTGTTTCTTCTGCCATAAACCGAACAAGCTCTTCAAGCTCATCTGCCTTCCAATCCGCGTAGAAGCCTAGATGCCCTGTGTGAATTCCGACAAAAGCGACATCCGTTATTTGATCGACATAGGTATGAAATGCTTTCAGCAGCGTGCCGTCTCCTCCAATTGAAATGACGATTTCAGGTGCAACGTCGTTTCGTTTGAAGCCGCGCTCTGCAGCTAGCTGATGGAATTGTTCGGTCAATGATTGGGATAACGAATCGCCTCGGTCGATAACTGCATATTTCAAGGTGAATCTCCTTCCAATCTTCTTAGTACTTAAGATGATAAAGGATAATGGCTGCAAATTCAATGCGTTGCCGCTTAAGATATCAAACAAGTATAGGTAATGGCAGAAGAAAATTGTTTTCTAAGGACCAAGGTAGCCCCATAAGATGTACACAAGTGCCATAGAAATAAAACCATGCAGCAGCCTTGCCAAGAGCAGGGGATAATAACGTAGATCGGTTTTACTAATCAGGCTGGCGATTTGGGCATGCACAGACAAACCACCCCATGAAAGCACCCAAGCAGCAATTGCAGCCTGATGGAGCAGCCCTGTTCCAGCTGTGCCAGCCGCCCGTGTGCCAAGCGTCACCTCGAATAAGCCTAAGATACCAGCATCCGCTAACGGTTTAGGTAGTCCAATCAAGCCAAACACAAAACGAAGTGCTTCTGCAAGTGCTTCTATGACACCAGCGTGCGTTAGCATCTCCATAACGACAGAGAAGAAGACGACGAGTCCTCCAACAACTATCATTAAACGAAGTGCGGATTCAATGGAATCCTGCAGGAGCTTACCAAAACCTCTGCCATCGAGAAGCCTTGCATCATGCATGGCTTTAAAGGCCGAACCGATCTTTGAGGTTTGGCGCTTTCTTCGATCTGGCATACCTTTATCTAAACGACTCGTTGATGTTATTTCTGTAGAAAAGGGAGCATGGCGATCATGAAAGCGCATAAGAAGACCAATGATTAAGCCGCCTCCGTAATGTGCTGCCGCAAGGACTGGAGCAAGCGCGACATTTTGGAAGAAACCGACTGAAACAGCTCCGATTAAAAAAATAGGGTCAGACGTTGTCGTAAAAGCAACAAGCCGTTCGCCTTCTGCACGATTGATTAAACGCTGCTCCCATAGCTGAGCCGTTAATTTCGCTCCAACTGGATATCCTGAAATATAACCCATTGTAACGACGAAGCCTCCTATGCCAGGCAGTCGAAATAACGGCCTCATAAGCGGATCTAACAACTTGCCGAAGAAATGAACGATGCCGAAGCCTAGCAGTAGTTCAGAAATCACAAAAAATGGGAACAAAGCGGGAAACAAAACCTGCCACCATATCGAAAGACCGCGCAGCGACGATTGCAGCGTTTCGGTCGGATAGACAGTCATTAACAGTACAATAAGTGAAGCGGCAAATGCAGTAATGGATAAAGGATGGACGAGCGCACGCAGCAGGATGATAGCCCCCTTACTTTTCTATTCTAAAATGGAGTGATGATTATATAGTTGTACAGCCCCTTCTTACATATATGTATGAAGGGGGACATCCATCACTTGTCCCAAGTGAAATATTCGGGATTACAAAAAAAAGAAAACGCTTGCAAAAATAATGTACTCCTCTATTTTTTATGGTACAATGGAATCACCTTTGAAAAGTTTGGAGTGATGAGAATGAGTATTATGGCTGGTATTCTAGTCTGCGCTTTTGTCTATGTCATCCGAGAGTCTCTTTCAGCACCAGGTGAAGAGGAATATGAAGGTTAACTATTTTATCTAATTTCCGTTGCCCGCTCATAGTGACGCGGGCTCTTTCCTGTCCCTGTCTAAATTTATTTTGATACAATACTAAATACCTACATATTGGAGTTGGAAATGACGATGAATAACAATATAAGCCTATATGAAGCAATTGKTGGTTCTAAGACATTAAGACTAGTTGTTGAGTCTTTTTACCCAAAAGTGCAAGCCCATCCATTAATTGGTCCGCTTTTCCCAGAGGATATTGATCCGGTTATTGAGAAGCAATATTTGTTTTTGACACAGTTTTTTGGTGGTCCGCAATTGTACTCTGATGAGTATGGTCATCCAATGATGCGAGGAAGGCATCTACCCTTTCCTATTACACCTAAGCATGCTGAAGCGTGGCTTGACTGTATGCGCAGAGCTTTGCAAGAAGTTGGAATAGAAGAAGAACTACAATCGATTGTCATTAACCGATTATCCGGACCTGCACACCACTTTGTTAATACATCAGAAGAGGAGACTTGATAATTATCGAACCCTTATATCAATCGAAAATGATATGTATTTGCTGCGAAAATACATTTAATACCTCTCGAGTTCGGCCAAGCTTCAAAAGACCTATCTCAACGGATTCTGACTTTTGCGGCTATTATAAAGCGGATGTAAATCCCGATTATTATGTCGTTCGTGTATGCCCGAAATGCGGATTTGCAACAACAGAGCATGGATTGGATCGTCTAAATGATCTGCAAAAGAAACAATACAATGAAAAAATAGGGATACATTGGAAGGCTCAGGATCTAGGTGGGGAACGTACTGCTAAGGACGCGATGACTTGTTATAAGCTTGCTTTGTTAAGCGCCCAATCTATTGGGGAGAAGGATCGTGTTATTGCTGGTTTATTACACCATATAGCATGGCTGCATCGGTACGAGCAGAATCAGAACGAGGAAAAAAGATTTTTAAGCTTTGCACTTCAAGCATATATACATGTCTATGAGGCAGAAGGTGCAGACTTAAACAATGCGAAGCTTATGTATATGATTGGAGAGCTCAATCGGCGTGTTGGAAAATTGAATGAAGCTGTACGATGGTTCTCACGTGTCGTTAATGATAAGAAAATTGTTGATGCTGCAATGATTATGGCAAGTAGGGAACAATGGAAGCTCATTCGTGAAGAGATGGAAGCCAGACCAAGGGAAATGTCCGGCAATTCATCTGAAGGAACTGTGGAAGTCTCACCCACAGGTTAACGACTGCGTTTACGAAGAGTGCGGTCCATGAGCAAATAGTCATGGTCAATATCAATAATTGTAACACTGCTATGGCAGCATGGAAAAACAAGAAGTCTCTTTTTGCCATCTTGAATGTCCTGAAATTCTGCCGGCCGTAACGGAAGCAGTACATTTTCCTCATCACAATAAGGGCAGCTTGTTACATAAACATCACCCATAATAATATCATAAGGCCATGTCTGCTCAAACGGAATCATCATTTTTCTTCACTCTCTGAAGCTGGTGGAGTATCGTTCTTAGCAAGCTCTGCAAGCTTCTGCAATAAGATGTGGCGCGGCATATGCATTAAATGCTCGATCGGTACGCCGAGCTGCTGTGAAAGCTTGATAGCTGTATCAGCCGAGATTTGCAATGGTTTAGACATGGTGTAATTCCTCCATTCTGGATATAATTAAGTTATACACCGCCGAGAGGGTTTGCGCAAATAAAAACGCGGCCGCCTCTTGGCTTTTTTTTATTTTGGATAGAGAGGATGATGTGAAAATGAATAAACAATACCCGCTAAGCTGGGATTTGGACGTGTTTTACGAAGGAGGCTCAAGTTCGCTTGCTTTCGTTGAAGAGCTTAAAGGAATGGAGCACGATATTGCTAGGTTAGACGATTTACTCATTGTAGGCGCTGATGGAAATGCGGCAAACATAGAAGTAATGACGGAAATCATGCAGTCTGTTCTACTTAGGCTTCGCCAATCAGAATCGTTCGTGTCCTGTTTATTAGCTCAAAATATGAAAGATTCAGCAGCAAGCTCTTTAAATGATCGGGTTAAAACATTAACAGCAAAGTTTCTAGGCGTATTGACCCGCTACGATAATTTATTGCGAGGCTTTGAAGAGAGTGAATGGCAGAACCTGCTTGCTAATGAGAAGCTGGCTGAGGTGGCTTACAACTTACAGGAACGTCGTGAGCTGGCAAAGCAAAAGATGGCTCCTGAGCTAGAGGCGCTTGTTGGTGATCTGGCTGTAGACGGCTATCACGGCTGGGGAGACTATTATAATGTTATCGTATCGAGAGCTAAGTTTATAGATGTAGGTCCGGATGGAGAGAAGCGTACTTTATCAGCTGGTCAAATGGATAACCGCTTATCTGATAGTGATCGTACTATTCGCGAGGCAGCGTTCAAAGAGTGGGAGAGAGAATGGTCGGAGCAGGCAGACTTATGCGCTGAAGTATTAAATCGTATATCTGGCTTTCGGTTAAAGCTTTATGAGAAGCGAGGCTGGAAGTCGGTGCTTCAGGATCCACTGCAAATGAATCGAATGAGCGATGCAACACTGCAAGCGATGTGGGCGGCAATTATGGAGGGCAAGCAGGAGCTGGTACGTTATTTGGAACGGAAAGCAACATTGCTCGGCGTCAATAAACTAGATTGGCATGATGTTGAAGCACCAATCGGTTCTGCTTCGAGAACGGTCCCTTATGACGAAGCAGCAAATTTTATCGTAGAGCAGTTCCGAAAGTTTAGTCCTGAGCTGGCTGATTTTTCAGAAATAGCATTCCGTGATGGCTGGATTGAAGCGGAGGACCGTGCAGGCAAGCGCCCAGGGGGATTCTGCACAGCATTTCCAAAGACAGGCCAGACACGCATCTTTATGACCTATTCAGGCACTGCATCTAATATATCTACGCTCGCACATGAACTCGGACATGCGTACCATCAGCATGTAATGAATGATTTGCCTGCGTTATCTCAGGAATATGCTATGAATGTAGCAGAGACTGCTTCGACATTTGCCGAGCTGATTGTATCTGATTCAGCTATGAAAGCAGCAGTGGATCAAGATGAGAAGCTGGCTTTGCTGGAAGATAAAATTCAACGTTCGGTTGCTTTTTTCATGAACATTCATGCACGTTTTCTTTTCGAGACCAGATTCTATGAGCTTCGCAGCAAAGGCCTTGTGTCCAAGGAAGAGCTTAATACTTTGATGGAAGCTGCTCAGAGAGAAGCTTATTGTGAAACTTTGGGTGAAGTACATCCACATTTCTGGGCATCTAAACTGCATTTCTACTTAACGGATGTACCTTTTTATAATTTCCCATATACGTTCGGTTATTTGTTCAGTGCAGGCATTTATGCAAGAGCACTCAAGGAGGGCTCAGCGTTTGCGGATCGTTACGTTGGTCTACTCCGTGATACAGGACGAATGACAGTAGAACAGCTTGCTCAGAAACATCTTGATGTGAAGCTGAATGAAATCGATTTTTGGCGGGAAGCAGTTGCTCTGACATCAGATGATGTTTCCTTATTTATGGAAATGACAAAGGATATGTAAGCATGGTAGTGAAAAGGTGCATTTTGCACCTTTTTTTGTTTTTATGAGATGAAGAGGGGGATTTCTGGTTAATCGAAAACAATTAAATTCTACTAATCATGAGTAATTAATCAGTTTTCACTTTAAATATTGTACGATATATTTTAATGTGATATTCTATTTGTTATATAAGAGTGTTATATAATATTAATGTGAGTCATATAAGAACTGGAGGGGACTAAGATTCAGCTATCTTCGAGACAATTGGAGCTTCTCGAGCTTGTTAAGAGGCATTCGCCGGTAACTGGCGAACAATTGGCAGAATACCTTGGTGTAAGCAGGCCGACATTACGTTCGGATCTTTCGCTTCTCGTTATGTTAGGGCTGCTGGATGCGAAGCCGAAGGTCGGTTATTTTCTTGGAAATAATTATCGATCAAACAGTGAGTCTCTGCAACGCTTTAATAGTTTGAAGGTTAAAGAGGTACAGGGAGTCCCTGTTAATATCCCAGATACATTATCTGTACATGATGCCGTAATCACGTTGTTTACAGAAAATGCTGATACACTGCTGGTCATTAATGACCAGAAACGTTTTGCAGGTATTGTGACACCCAAGGATTTGCTCAAAATTACTTTAGGCAACGCCGGCGCAGCAGCCATTCCCGTAAGTATGGTGATGACGCGTTTTCCTAATATCGTGTCGCTAATGCCCGATGATTCTGT
>NZ_JBFUHJ010000060.1:0-23754 GCF_056402455.1 Paenibacillus sp. P4_A7
CAGCATTGAGAGTGTATCAACTCGAAAAGTTGAAATTGATGCATCGATACAATTAGTAAAAGATATAAAAGGCTTTATGGATCAGCGACTTATCAAGTAATGACAGCCGTTGCAGGAGTAAGTTCTCTGATGGATTACGCAAAATGAGGTGCAATTTCACACCTCACTTTGCGTAAGACTAGCTTATTTTGAAGCCAGTGCGTTTAATTCCGTCATCATTGCTTTGTACTCATCCGATGCGACAAGTGTGGATGTAAACTTATTCCAATCCGCTAGAGAAGCCGTGCCAAGTATGACTTTAATTTTGAATTGTACAAGCTTGTCGTTGAGTTCACTATATTTACCTGTATTGAACAAGCCGTTTGCTGCTGGAAGGGTCTTTCCTTCATAGGAAGTTTTCCGCCACTCCGATATAACCGCTTTATATGCGCTGCTTTTCGCATCGGGAAGAGACTGCAAGCTGTCGTTTTCCAGCAGATCGTTTTGCCCAAATAGATTGTCGATAGCTGAACGGTCAGCTGGTTCCAGCTCCTTCAATTCATTCCACTCACCGTTTTCTGCCATTTCAAAGCCTCGATCCAGCCATTTAAGCAGCTGTTTAGGCTCCTCTTTTGACATACGTGAAATAAAATACATCCCATTACCTTTGGTATTCCATGGTGAAATTGAAGCTCCGGTAGATGTTGCCTTGATGCTCTGAAGAGGCATCCATGTTATCTTGTCGGTAGAAAGAGACAGGGTGTCCGCTACGCTTATAGCTGCAAGACCGACACGGTTTTCACTTAACTGGTTGTTTGCTTGTTCTTTCGTCTTCACAGCAAATTCCTTGTCAATAACCCCTTCAGAATATGCGCGTACTAACCACTTCAAAGCAAGTTCCTGATCTGGGCTTACGGCATGGTCAATGACCTTGCCATCCTTGACTGAGAATCGATCTGGACTACCTGTGTATGCATGTTCAATCCAGGCTAACGAGCCAAGTCCGGCTCCATTTGTATATCCGGTCATTCCAAAAGTATCGTGCTTGCCATTGCCATCAGGGTCCTGGGTAGTGAACCTCTTCAGCACTTCATACATCTCATCCATCGTCTTTGGCTGCGTAAGGCCAAGCACGTCTAGCCAGTCCTGTCTGATAGCTGGAAATATAGCATCATGCGGATCACCAGGGCGAGGTATACCGTATATTTTGCCATCGATTGTTCTGCCGCCAGCTCCCATCGCCAGCTTCTTCAAGCGTGGGAATGCTTCCAGCTCTTGGGTTAGATCAATTGCAATACTCTCTAGTAAATCATCTGGATGCTGGTAAGGCTCATCCAGCAGCATGATCGATGACATGTCGCCAGCAGCAATCATTAAATTGACCTTGTCACGATAATAATCAGGTGGAATAAGGTTAAATTGAACATTAGTTTTCATACTTGTCTTCATATATTCTGTTAGTTTCAATGGGGGATCCGTTATTCCGTTATCTGCTCGCGTGCTTATACGGATTATAGGCAGTGCATGTGGATCTTTAACGAGTGCGAAACGATTGACCGAGTCCCATGAAACAGTTAGGCCGCTGGCTTCAGCAGCAAGTCGAAGCGGGATCCACATCGTTTGCTTGCTAATAAAGGGTGCTGCTTTGAGATCAGTAATTTTCTTACCGTCTATTTCTGCTTCATGGCGATTAACCCAGAATGTGAGCGTAGGCTTGTCTTTGTGCGTAGCGACCAGCTTTCGCTCAGCCGCGTCCCATAGCGTCTCATATCCAAGCCCCTCTAGCATTGCTTTTCCCGGAACCATCATTGCCCCGTTGACGATTTGAGGGGGATAAGGAAGTCCGACTGGCAGGTTCTGAAAGGATACGGATACTGAGGATCTAATACTAATACTTTCAATAATTTCACCCTGCTCAGTATTCTCCCATGGACTTTGCGGTGAAGCAGCAGCAGGGAAGCTGCTCATTACAGTTGCAGCAATAGCTACTGAAAAACCGGTTAGTGTCGACTTGCGAAACTTGCGTTGCTTCATTCAATTCCCTCATTTCCATTTTTGGTAACAATTATTAGACGTGAATGGAGGCCGAAGGTTTCGTTAATCTTTCCTTAACTATACTTTATTTCTAGACATTGGTTGGACTCTGATTGGCGCAGTGCATATTCAATTGCTGTAAGCTTCTGTTCAAAAAAGTGATCCGACCCGACAAGCTTATACAAACCCATTTTCTTCAATACTTCCAAAGGCTGTCGTTGAATTCCTGAAATAAGAACTGTAGATCCAAGATTCTCGAAGCGTTGTACAATGCGGGCTAGAGTGAATTCTCCTGTGGTATCCATGTAAGTTACTTTCTCCATATGAAGAAGTATAATGTTAGACTTTACATAAAACTGATTTATAGTGGACTTCTCAAGCCCATTCGCCGTCCCGAAAAAGAGCGGGCCTTCAATGGAGTAGATATTAATTGTTGGATAATCAAGTTCTTCTATTACCGTTAATGCTTCACTCATCCGTTTCACAAATAGGATGACAGCCATGATTAATCCGACTTCAACTGCCGTTGTTAAATTTGTAAATACGGTTAGCAAACAAGTAACTAGGAGTACAAGAGAATCACTCGTTTTGTTATTCAAAATATGGACAAATTCTTTACGCTCACTCATATTCCAAGCTACTAGCATAAGAATGGGGGCCATACTAGCAAGAGGAATATCAGAGGCGTAAGGAGCAAACAAAATAAGCACTAGTAATACAACTGCACTGTGCAGAATACCTGACATAGGTGATACAGCTCCACTCTTGATGTTGGTTGCTGTCCGTGCAATGGCTCCGGTTGCCGGAATACCGCCAAAGAGAGGAGACACCATATTTGCAATGCCTTGCCCAATTAGTTCGCGGTTGCTATTATGACGGTTGCCAGTCATGCCATCTGCTACTTTGGCCGACAATAAGGATTCTATACCGCCCAGTATGGCAATAATAAATGCCGGACGAATCAAAGTCTCTATACGTTCAAGGGTTATTTCCGGAAAGTGGAAACGGGGTAATGTACTTGGAATCGCTCCGAAGGAAGAGGCGATGGTCGCTATATCTCCCCTAAAGAATAAGGCTGCTGTTAGACTTGATGCGAGAAGGCCTACTAATGAACCAGGAACTTTAGGTAGATATCTCGGTGTAAGCAGCATGCACATAAAACAAATACCAGCTGTTATGACACTGTAGAAATTTATAGTTGTAATATGCATGATTATTTCTTTCATGTTGGGCAGGAAATCTTCATGGTTTTCTATATCGCGAAGTCCTAAAAAATTAGAAATTTGCCCGCTAAAGATAATGACTGCGATGCCAGTGGTAAAACCGATAGTTACAGGACGTGGGATAAATTTAATTAGAGCACCTAGCTTGAATACACCCATAAGAACAAGAATAATCCCGGCTAGAAATCCGGCGATCAATAAATTTTCGTACCCGTATTGAATGACAATAGCTAAGAGGATCGGGATAAATGCACCGGTTGGTCCACCGATTTGAAATTTTGATCCACCAAACAGGGAAATAAGAAATCCGGCAATAATAGTCGTATAAATGCCGTATTCGGGTTTGACACCTGCAGCAATAGCAAAAGCCATTCCTAGAGGAATGGCGATAATACCAACAATTAAGCCAGAAATGATATCTTTGCGAAAGGATCCTGCATGGTATCCATCGAATCTACCCATCCATCTCACTCGCATTACCTTCCATTCTTCATATATTTGATTATTTGAATATATACGAAATATTACTCCTGGGAGGTTGCGATGTCAACGCGGATATTCGTCTGATTTTCGCCGAAGAGGATCAATAAAAACAAAGAAACAAGGTGATCCTAAGTATTGCTCACGGATGCCCTTGTTATTTTCGTTTATGGCTCGTTTCGTATGACTTCAAGTAATGAAATAGCATCAACGAGGTGATTATCAAAAATTTGCTTCGTAACGGATAACAACTCTTTAATCAAYGGATCTCGTAACGAATAGATGACTGAAGTGCCATCCTTTAAGCCGTAAACCACATTTTTATTTCGTAATACTGATAATTGCTGAGAAACGGCGGAACCTTCTGAACCCAAAATACTTTGTAATTCATTTACGTTTTTATCGCCTTCACTTAGGACTTCAAGGATTTGAATTCTCATCGGATGAGCCAGCGCTTTAAAGAAGTCAGCTTTAAATTGTTGAATATTTTGATTTTGATGCATAGCGTATGCTCCCTTAGCAGATAAACTTTTGAATATAGGAATATAATATCACAAATAACAAAACATCGTAGATATGGCGTCAAAACGATACTGATTTGTTAATTCATTATAAATGCAGTATAATAAAACGAATATTCAATAATTTGAATATTTGAATGATTGTTTTGCGTGAAATAAGGAGTTGTTGCGAATGCAAAGTAATAAGGTTAGCGATCAATCTCATCATAATTCGCAATCCTTCTACGGATTATCTTCAAAACTAGCAGAAACTAATAGTAGACTGATGGTCATAGATAGTGGAATCCAAGCTCTTCAACAGTTCGGAGCGGATTCCATTTGTAAAGTATGTATTTCTAATGGAGGCTCCTGCTGTAACGGCTGCGGACATCTAAAGCATGGGCTGGGATGCCAACAAAGAAATACAAGCTGTACGGCGTGGTTATGCGGGTTTTTAAAATATTTATTGTATGAGACAGGCCACTTACAGCAATGGAATGATTTTTGGGAAGAGGTGCCTGGCAGAGAGTATCGCGAGGATTTTACCCCCGATTATTTTTTTCTAGAAAAGCAGCTGCCCGCTCAAAATTTACGCATTCTTAGTGAAGCTCTCGCAGCGGACCTGTTGGAGCTGGCAAGAGCACATATAGCGATTGGTTTTATACTTACACTTCGGGAGAAAATTGATAAAAATATTGATCGTTTATATGAATGCAGTCATGATCATAAGAAGCAAGTGAGAATAAGAAGGAATATAAAAATATTATCGAGTCCATTTCATCGCTTCAATCAGGCATTGATTCTATATAAGCAGGAAAACAAATAATAATATGATGGATGAATACATGGGGGGGCCAAGCGGCTCCCTTTTTTTGCTGAGGTTGAGTCCTGTAATAATCTAAGTATGGCATAGACTTAGAAAAGAACAATAAAAACCAATTGGAAGGAGATAATAAAGAAAGGGTAAGCATATAAAAGGGCAGTTGCACGTAAAAGTAAATGGGACGTTTAGCCAACATGGAAAGAACTGAATGGAAGGATGCGAATAGATGCAGTTATTAATAACCGGAGCCAATCGAGGACTAGGATTGGCACTCACTTTGGAAGCTTGTGTTCGCGGCCATGAAGTATTGGCAGGTGTGAGAGGACCAGGTTCAAATTCGGCACATCTGCAGCAGCTGCTTATGAAGTACAGCGCTCAATTGACGATTTTGCCGCTGGATGTTACGGATGAAAACTCAGTTCGTTACGCCTATGAGCAATCATCTAGTCGAGTGACCAAGCTCGATGCTGTTATTAACAGCGCTGCAATTTTGCTTGGTCGTGAGCAGAAGCTGGAAGTGTTGGACTTTGATCAGGTAGAGCAGTCTTTCCAAACGAATTTGTTTGGTCCGATGCTTGTACTTAAATATTTCCTGCCTCTACTTCGAGAAGGAGAGCGGCAGGCGGTTATTAATATAAGCTCGGAAGCTGGCAGCTTTGAGGGAGCATATGGAGGAGACTTTTCCTACGCGCTTTCGAAATCTGCTTTAAATATGTTTTCTGCCCAGCTGCGTCGTTATCTAGGGCCGCAGGGTGTGTTGGTGCATGCTGTTCACCCAGGCTGGATTCGAACGGATATGGGCGGCATGGAGGCTCCTGGAGATGCAGCAGCATCAGCAGCGGGAATTATGGATGTCATTGAAAGAAAAACGGTGGCGATCGAGGATGCACTTTTCATTGATTCTCAAGGCAGACCGATGAGTCTGTAGGTATGGAGAAATAAACATAATGAAAGGAGCTGTCCTGCAAGTCAAATTAGACTTAGCAGGACAGCTCCTTATTGTTGTTGTTTATTATAGATAAACCGCTTTGCCAGTTTTGGATGATTCATAAATCGCTTCAAGGATTTGTGAAACAACGAAGGCTTGCTCTGGTGTAACAACAGGCTCAGTATCCTCTTCGATTGCTTTAATCCATAGTCTCATTTCAAGATCGGAATCACTCTCGGATTTGCCGTCATAGAAAGCAACGCCGCCAGCTTTCAAGTCAATTTCTTTTGTGAACAAGCGGCTGTGCTGTTCACCGTTAATGCGTAGGCCGCCTTTCATGTCAGCGCCGCCTTCTGTACCAGATAGCGTACATTTTGCTTCATCAACTTCAAGTGTATTTAATGCCCAGCTGGATTCCAATACGATTGTAGCACCATTTTCCATTACGATCATACCGAATGCGGAATCTTCAACTGTAAACTTAGCAGGATCCCATGGTCCCCATGCGTTTGCAGCATTTTCGCGTTGTGAAAGCTTATGGTAGGATGTGCCAAGTACTACTTTTGGCTTGTAGTTATTCATCATCCATAGCGTTAGATCAAGTGCATGCGTACCGATATCGATAAGCGGGCCGCCGCCTTGCTTCTCTTCATCTAGGAACACGCCCCAAGTTGGAACCGCGCGGCGACGAATAGCATGAGCTTTAGCATAATAGATCTCACCTAGCTCGCCTGATTCGCAAACTTTTTTCATTAGTTGACTGTCTGTACGGTAACGGTTGTTATAGCCAACTGTTAGCTTTTTGCCTGTGCGACGAGCTGTTTCAACCATACGACCAGCATCAAATGCTGTTTTGGCCATCGGCTTCTCACTCATTACATGCTTGCCTGCTTCAAGAGCAGCGATCGAGATGTCTGCATGCATGTCATTTGGTGTCAAGACATGAACGATATCGATAGTGGAATCCTTAAGCAATTCTGTATAGTCGGTATATACTTCTGCGCCTTCAGAGCCATATTTTGCTGCAGCTTCAGTAGCTCTTTCCTCAACGATATCACAAAATGCTACCATTTCTACATTCTCAAGCTTTTTCAAGCTTGGAAGATGTTTTCCGTTAGCGATACCACCGCAACCAACAATACCAATACGATAAATTTTAGACATAAATAAATTCCTCCTATAGTTTCATATTATAGTTTTTGAGTTGTTCACTCTTCCGATACTCAGAAGGAGTGATGCCGAATTTTTTGCGGAAAACGGCATGTAAGTAATTCCCACCTGCAAAACCGGATAGCTTGGCGATTTTCTCGACAGATTGAGTGGTGCTTTGAAGCTGTCGGCAAACGGCTTTCAATCGGATATCTTCTAAGACATGACTAAAGGTATGTCCATGATGAAGCTCTTTGAATAGCCGCTGAATATGGCGTGTACTGAGGTTGAGTTTCTCCGCAACATCCTCAAGCGTAATCATACCGTTGTAATTTGCGTACATGTATTCCATCGCAAGCTGATAACGGTAAGCTTTCATATCTCTTGTAGGAAGCTGTTCTTGTTCGTTTGCGGTATCATAGGCTCGTACAGCACGAAGTAATATTTGGATGACATTTTGCTTAATCGTTGTGTAGCTGCCAATATAGCTTTTGTTCAATGCGTGATAGGCTTCCAAAAAAAGCGGCATTGCGTTATGAACGTCTATCGTCGGGAAGAGTGGAAGCGAAGCAATATTTCGCATACAATTCTGAGCTTCAGAAGCTTCCCACTCATCATAAGAATTAGCGTTATCCTTGTCAGCCTGAGCTCCCCGATCGATTATATCTACATGAAGACACAACTCATCCATCGCTTCGTATGGATCCGCCTCTTGATAATGCATGACATCTGGTCCAGTTAAATAAAACATACCGGGTCTTAAGGCATACTCTTGGTCGGCAATAATAACTTTTCCTTTGCCTTGCGGAATGAAATGGAATTCGAATTCCGAGTGCTTATGAAACCCGATGACTTTACCAGGTGAAAAACGTGCCATATGGAAGCGAAGGACATGAATGTCATACTGGCCCCATCTTATGCGAAGCTCTAGACGATCGAGCGCATATTGCTTCTCCAGCATCACCTCGCAAGATATACTAGGCATGCTAATTCCTCCTGTAGCCATTCCGTTGTAAGCTATTAACTATTGGTCTAGTTCATCTAGTCTTACAGAGCGATGCTCGCCAGCTGAACGTACGGATGCTTCCATAAGTCTAGTAAGATCAACAGCAAAGCGAATATTTTCTTCTGCTAGCGTATCCTCTGTAATATGATTCACCCATTGGTGGAAAGCACTTGCTTTAGCTGCTGGGATAGGTTGTGAAACCCATTGCTCAGACAACTCACTGCCACCAGCAGAAGTTTTAAGCAGCAGCTTTTCATCAGGAGTTCCGTATAGAAGGCTGCCTTCAGTACCATGAATCTCAATAGTAAATGGAGAATGGTTGTTGATAAAGCCTGCTTCTACTATTCCGATTGCGCCAGAAGAAGTGGATAAAACAGAAACGGCATTATCTTCAACTTCTTTGCCAGTAATATATCCGAAATGAGCGGATACTTCAGTAGGCAGCTCGTTCAAAAACAGTCTAGTTAAATACATAGGGTGACAACCTAAATCGATTAATGCACCGCCACCACACTCCTCTAAGCTGAAAAAGTGTTCAGGCAGCCAACCAGCAGTAGCTCCGTTATGTGACAAACGAGCCCGCACTTGCGTGATTCTACCTAGTAGCTTTTGATCTAAAATATCGCGAATAGCAAGTGTATAGCCATCGTTTAAACGTGGCAGTGAAACCGTTAATTTAACATTATTTTTGGATACTTCATCCAAAATCGTATTTACTTCATGTAAGGTAGGCGCAATGACTTTCTCGGTGAAAATATGCTTGCCAGCTCTAGCTGCGGCAACCATCACCTCAGTATGGCGAGTAGTAGGTGCATCGACGATAACAGCATCAATATCATCACGCTTTAAAAGTTCATCTAAACTTGAACAAAAAGGAACCCCGAGCTTATCTGCTGCAGCTTGTCCTCGTTCAGCATTTTCATCCCATACTGCCGTAATTTCAGTTCCTGGATGCTCCTGTGCTTGCTTCGTATAATCCCATGCGTGTACATGCCAATAGCTGATTTTCCCAATTCGTATCATCGGTCCATCTCTCCCTGCGCAGTTATCAGTTAAACTGACTATTAATATATAAATTTATGACAACACCAATAATCTACCACACTTTCATCCTTATTTTTAGTGTAAATAGATGACTATTTATATACGATATTGTGACATGTCATAAATATTGCTTCCGATAGTCACGAGGGGAAAGATGAGTCTTCATTTTAAACGTTTTACCAAAATGGGAAAAGTTATCGAAGCCGACGGCTGCGGCAACATCGGTAATATTCATGTCTGATTCTCGCAGCAGTCTCTGCGCCTCCTTTATCCTTGTTAAAACCACATAATCGGAGAATGAGAAGCCCGTAATTTCCTTGAAAATGCGACTTAAGTAGTAAGGACTAATAAAAAATTGCTCGGACAGCGAGCTTAGTCGAAGCGGTTCATTGTAATGAGCATTGATGTAGCGGACGATTTCAGTTATTTTGGCATGCATAGGCGTCGCTTGGTGAAGAATAGCAGAACCATTTTGCTCTACAAATCGAGCAGCTGAGAGCAACACCTCCGTGATCGCCATACTAGGGAATAATTCATAGCCTGTCGGTTTACTTTGCATTTCTGCTATCATCCGCTTGATGATTTGTTCAATTGAAAGCTGTTCTTTTCTCGGAAGTCTAATAATATGACTTTGTTGCTGAAATGGACTAAGCAGATATGCAGCATGGTCGTTCGATAACCGCTTGATCATGGCATCGTCAAAATGAGCGATGACTCGTTCATGAGAAGGTTCGCCTGTATGCATCGTTTTATGAAGCTCATGCTTATTAATGAATACGAGGTCCCCTTGCTCCACGGAATAGGAGCGATCACGTATGAAATAAATACGGCTACCTGACAGCATGTAATAAATTTCATAATAGTCATGATAATGATCATCCGTCATTGTAAACGCTTTCGAACGTTTTGCGTATTCAACGTAAAGCTCAGGAAGAGAACCAAAGCTAAACAGTTCAGGATCATTAATCATGCAGGTCGGCTCCTTTATCATAAAACGCAATATAAGCGGTGTTTATTGAAAAATGAGCACCATTTGAAGAGAATTATACCATTCCTATTCGGTAATATGGAAGTAATTAAATTTGAAGAGGAGTAATTAATATGTCAAAAAGACGTTATGTGCTGGTAGGTAGCGGTGGCAGGGCAGAGTTTTTTTATGGTGCGCTTGCAACCAATTTCAAAGAGACTTCGGAGCTGCTAGCTTTTTGCGATATCAATCAAACACGAATGAATTATGCGAATAGCATATTAGTTAATAAATATAACCATGAAGTGGTTCATACCTACAAATCGAATGAATTCGACCGTATGATCGAGGTAGAGAAGCCGGATGTTGTAATCGTTACTAGCATGGACCGTACGCATCATACTTACATTATTCGGGCGCTTGAGTTAGGCTGTGATGTTGTTACGGAGAAACCAATGACGGTAGATGAGAAGAAATGCCAGGAGATATTGGATGCGGTTGAGCGTACAGGTGGCAGTGTTCGGGTGACCTTCAATTATCGTTATGCGCCGCATCATACGAAAGCGAAGGAGCTTATTGCAAATGGTGTAATCGGAAAAGTGAATTCCGTTCATTTTGAATGGCTGCTGAATACGCAGCATGGTGCGGATTATTTCCGGAGATGGCATCGCAATAAGCAAAATAGCGGTGGCTTGCTCGTTCATAAATCAACGCATCATTTCGATCTTGTTAACTTCTGGATCGATTCACAGCCGGATACGGTGTTTGCTTTTGGGGATTTGCTCTTCTATGGTCGTGAAAATGCTGAAGAGCGCGGTGAGACGCAATTTTATGAGCGTGCAACCGGAAATGCAATTGCTGCAAATGATCCCTTTGCGCTGCACTTGGATCAAAATGACCATTTAAAATCGATGTACTTAAATGCGGAGCATGAGGACGGCTATCGCCGCGATCAGAGCGTATTCGGGGATGGCATTAATATAGAAGATACTATGGGTGTGCTCGTAAAATACAAAAACAACGCAATTCTTACGTATTCCTTAAATGCTTACTTGCCATGGGAAGGCTATCGTATTGCGTTTAATGGCAGCAAGGGACGCTTGGAGATGAATATCGTAGAGCAATCCTATGTGAACTCTGGCGGCGAGAAATCGCAAGAGGGTGCTTTGAAGGAACATATGATAACGGTATTTCCAATGTTTGCTGCACCCTATGAAGTTGAAGTCGAGGAAGGAGTCGGCGGACATGGCGGCGGAGATCCAGTGCTTCTTAATGATTTGTTCGGCAAACCGGTAGAGGATCCATTCAATCGTGCGGCTAACCATGTCGATGGCGCAAGATCAATCTTAACTGGGATAGCAGCGAATCACTCCATTCAGACAGGTCAGGCTGTGAAGATAAATGACTTAGTGAAATTTTACAACTAACATAATGGAGGGTTTGTTTATGAAGCCATTTATGGATGACAATTTTTTGTTATCGAATGAAACTGCGGTGAGGTTATACCATGATTATGCCAAGGACATGCCGATTATCGATTATCATTGCCACCTAAGCCCGCAGCAAATTTTTGAAAATACAAGCTTTGCTAATATTACGGAAGCGTGGCTCTATGGGGATCATTATAAATGGCGGGCTCTGCGTGCGAACGGTGTAGAGGAACGACTCGTAACTGGTGGCGAGGGAGTTACTGATTACGAACGTTTCGTGGCTTGGGCGAAGACAGTGCCGCAAACGATCGGCAATCCGCTGTATCAATGGTCACATTTGGAGCTACGCAGATTTTTTGGAGTGAATGAGCTCATTAATGAAAAAAATGCGCGGACGATATGGGAGCAGGTTAACGCAAAGCTAAACGAAGGGAGCTTTAAAGCCCGTGATTTGATCAAAATGTCTAAAGTTGAAGTCATTTGTACAACAGATGATCCTATCGACTCACTGGAGTATCATATTGCGATCAAAGGATTAGAAGACTTCGATGTGCAGGTATTGCCTTCATTCCGTCCAGATAAAGCGCTTGAAATCAATCGTTCAACTTTTCAAGATTGGGTTAACAAGCTTGGTGCAGCGGCTTCTATTACAATAGACAATTATGATAAAATGCTCGATGCTTTGGCAAATCGAGTACGCTTTTTCGATGAGGTTGGCTGTAAGGTGTCTGATCATGCTCTAGATTATGTTGCCTATGCAGAGACAACTAAAGATGAGGCGGCTGCCGTATTCTCAAAAGCACGAAACGGGATTGCTGTCAGCCTAGAGGAAGAGAATAAATATAAAACGTACACGCTGCTTTACTTGGGGCGTTTGTATGCAGAACGTGGCTGGGCCATGCAATTCCATATTAATGCTTCGAGAAATAACAGTACGCGTATGGCTGGAAAGCTTGGCCCGGATACGGGCTTCGATTCCATCAATGACAGCTCAGTTGCGTACCCACTAGTTAAGCTTCTTGATGCGCTTGATATGGATAATGCGCTGCCGAAAACGATTGTATACTCGCTCAACGCGAAGGATAATGACGTACTCGGTTCGATTATTGGCAGCTTTCAGGGCGGAGGCATTCCGGGGAAAATTCAGCTGGGTTCAGCTTGGTGGTTTAACGATACGAAAAATGGGATGCTTGATCAAATGAATGCTCTTGCTAACCTCGGTTTGCTTAGCCGATTTGTCGGCATGCTGACAGATTCACGCAGCTTCCTTTCCTATACCAGACATGAATATTTCAGACGATTACTTTGCAATTTACTTGGAGAATGGGTCGAAAACGGTGAGGCTCCACATGACATGGAGCTTCTGGGTGATATGGTCCAAAATATTTCCTATCGCAATGCGAAGGCATACTTCGGTTTTTAGTTTATATGAAACGGTCTTGGCCGTGTTGTCTAGTTTATGCTGCCTGGACATCATATTCAATCATTTCAGGTCGCTGCCTACCGGGCACTGATTGTAAGCGGAGCCAGTTGGGCAGCAGACCTAATCATTTACGTTTACAACTGCATCGCTGCTGCTTGATCGAACACACGGCGCAAGAGAACTAGCATTTGGTCGATTTCTTCCTTTGTTACAATCAGCGGCGGCATTAACCGGATGGTAGACGGATTCGGGGAGTTTATGAGCAAGCCTTCTTGCAAACATATCGCTACAAGCTCACTTCCCATTCCATCCGCTACATCGAATGCCAGCAGCAAGCCTTTACCTCGAATATTGGAAATCTTGTAGTTGTGTGAGAGCTCTTG
The DNA here is from genome assembly GCF_056402455.1 of Paenibacillus sp. P4_A7. Taxonomy (NCBI): domain Bacteria; kingdom Bacillati; phylum Bacillota; class Bacilli; order Caryophanales; family Paenibacillaceae; genus Paenibacillus; species Paenibacillus sp. P4_A7. The sequence continues at coordinate 13,370 of NZ_JBFUHJ010000060.1, forward strand.
AAGCCCATTTATTATATAATTGCCTTGCTGTTTGGCATGGCCTGCTAGGTCTTTGTGCAATACCTCTTTAAGGACGGCATAACCTGCCGCCATCGCAAGCGGCTGTCCCCCATAGGTCCCGCCTTGATCTCCTGGTTCAAATAAATCATATTTTTCAATGGTCAGCATGGCGGATAATGGAAAACCGCCTCCAATACCTTTACCGAGCGTCAGAACATCGGGTTTTATTCCATAATGCTCGAAAGCGAATAGCGTACCCGTTCTGCCGATGCCAGTCTGAATTTCATCGAAAATAAGCAGCATACCGTACATATCGCATATTTTACGAAGTGCGAATAAGTAAGCTTCGTTAACCGCGTTTACTCCGCCTTCTCCTTGTACAAGCTCAAGCATAATAGCACAGGTATTATTCGTAACAGCCGCAAAGCAAGCATCAAGGTCATTAATCGGCACATGCTTGAAGCCGCCTACCTTAGGAGTAAATAAGCTTTCCCAATGCGCTTTTCCTGTTGCAGACATAGTGGCGAGTGTACGTCCGTGAAAGCTATTGGTGAGCGTGATGATTTCATAAGCACCGTTCATATTAACCTTGCCATGCTTTCTTGCCAGTTTAATGGCGCTTTCGTTAGCTTCGGCTCCGCTGCTGGCAAAAAACACTTTATCCATGCCGCTGACACTCGTTAACAGCTCAGCGAATTGAACTTGAGGCTTATTATAGTAGGCAGGACTCGCGTGAACTAGAGTGGATGCTTGGTTTGACAAGGCTTGCTGAAGAACAGCGGGAGAATGCCCCAAGCCATTAACTGCCCACCCGCCTACAAAATCCAAATACTTCTTTCCTTCCGTATCCCACAGATACATCCCAGCACCACGTTCCATCACAATATCAGGACGCTTTGCGGTAAATAGAATTGATTTGTCTGCTGTTTCCAGCAGGTCTTTCGTTATATTAGTTTCTGTTTGAAGCATATCCAATCACCCGCTTATTTTTATTATTGTATAATTATACGATGTGGAGAATAAAAATGCAACAACTCAATCAATCTGCATTAATGTAAAAAGTAATGGAGATGGATTATAATGGTGACATGACTTGTATATACGATTATTGAAAAAGGGGACATTATTGTGACTTTGATTGGAAAGATTAATGAAATCAACCGATATCCAGTAAAGTCTTTTGCGGGTGAGAGTTTGGATAAATGCAAAGTAGAGAGATATGGTTTATATGGCGACCGAATCCACGCTTTTATAGATGAGACAAAGGAAGGATGGGATAGCTACTTTACTGCAAGAAGTATCCCGAATATGCTTGCCTATAAGGCAAAACTTGAGGATGAGGGCAGCAAGAATGAGAGCGTAGCAGTAAGTGTAGCATCACCTGATGGGCGAGTCTTCAAATGGAATGAAGATTTATTGACTGAAATCCAAACACAATCGAAAAAAAAGATGACTATGATGAGTTATAGCCTAGAACATTCTGAGCTTATGGCTGTCGATGCAAGCAGTATTTTGATTATTACAGATGCTACAATACGCAAGCTTGAGGAGATTTGGGGGAAGGATTTAGATCCGCGCCGCTTTAGAGCGAACCTAGTTGTATCAATTGACGAGAACGCATTTAATGAACAGAATTGGATCGGTAGAAAATTATCAGTAGGCAGTGCGGAATTACTAGTGGACACGTATTGTGAGCGTTGTTCCATGATTACAATTGACCCAGATACACTGGAGCGGGATCCTTCTCTATTGAAAAAAGTAAATGAAGAGATGAATTTACAGTTCGGTGTGTATGCTTCTGTTAGAAAGACAGGGCAGATTCATGTTGGAGAGCAAGTATATTTATTAGACTAGGATGGCTTATGAAAGGAGAAACCATGGAAGGAAACAAAGTTATTTTTGCATCCATTGATGATTATATTTCAAAATACTCTTCTGAGGTTCAGGCAATACTTCAAAAAGTAAGAAAAGTTATTAAGGAGTCAGCGCCAGAAGCAGAGGAAAAGATAAGCTACCAAATGCCTACCTTTGCTTTACATGGAAATCTGGTGCATTTCGCTGCTTATAAAAATCACATAGGGTTTTATCCAGCAGCTAGTGGAATTGAAGCATTTAAACATGAATTAGCGGAATATAAAGGAGCCAAAGGGTCCGTACAATTTCCTATAGAAAAGCCAATACCTTATGAATTAATTAGCAAGATCGTTAAATTTAGATTAGCTGAAAATTTAGAACGAGCAGAAGAGAAGATGAAGAAGAAATAACGTTACAAATCTGAAGGCAGACCATAAAGAAACATTTTGTTACAATCTGAATTTTGAAGCAATACGGTAGTTGTTTTTGTGTTGGGGGCCTTGTAAATGACGGGATAACCGATTTCTTCGTATTTTTCACGTATTGGGAAAGCTAACTTCTCTTCTTCCMATGAAAACTGAGCATCCACCCCTAATTTATTGCCGCGCGCATCTATTCGAATCCATTGCCCTATCGACTTAACATAAACAGCATTTAACGCATGGATAACGTAACCTGTATCAGGGGTATCTCCTAAAGTTAGGCGTTGATAACAAAAACCAGCTGGTATCCCTTGGCACCTTAATAAGGCACACAATAAATTCGATTTGKCATAGCAAATTCCTTCTTTGAAGTAGAGGACTTCAGAAGCTCTGCATGTAATACGTGAGCTTTGGATATCCCAGGAATGAGATATTTGATCACGAACAAATTCAAAAGCGGACTTAATATAGTCTATTTCATTGATTGAATGGTGGAATAAGTCCTCTGCAATCTCTCTTATAGAGTGGTGACTGAAATCAATTACTTCGGTTTCTTTTAAATAATCATCTAATGAATTGGATTCACATGTTAGTTTCATTGTTTTCCCCCTCGAGCGTTTATTGCATGCCCTCTTTTTATGATACCTTTCAAATTCGATTTCATAATTATGCATTATTACGGATTTATATTCAACCTCAAATTTTTTGGAGTGAATTCATTAAAATGTAAATATTTACAACGTTACTGCAAGTCAGTACAGAATATCGCCTATCGTATTCATCTGCGGCTTTGTTTGTGATGATAAATTAGGTTCACATTGTGAAACTAATAAGTGACATTGTGGAAGTAGAGGCGAATTAGTTTCAGAATATGCAGTTAATGCACCTGGTAATGGGTACAGATCGAGTTTAACCAGCAATTAAGTTCACCCTCTGAAACTAAACGGCAGCATACCCTTTCGAGATATCATTTAATTGCAAAAATTGAAACTAAGCGGGCAAAGCGAAAAAGAAATATGATAAAGGATCGGTTATTTGTGATCATTCGAACATTCCTGCTATTCGATGATGCTTTTAGAATACGAATCCATTATTTTACTAAAAGGGTCATATACTCTCAGATTGAAGAGGAATAACGGAACCTGTACCCGTGTCCGGGCCAAAATAGGAATTATATCCTGAAAAACTCATCATAACTCAACTCTTATAATTGGTAGGACGCCTTGCTAGCGGGGCGTCCTTTTCCTAGCCCATTTACCTGCCGGCAGCCTGTAAAAGGTTAGGAGAAGCTCTTATTTATCGCCTTCTCCCAAGTGTTTGAACTTTTCATAATCCTCTTGCTCTGTGCGCATAATCCCAATAAACCATGTCCACGTCCTTAGGGATACGGCGAGCCATGTCTTCTGGGATCTCTGTCTCGTCCTCGTAATATTCACTGCCATTTCCGGAAGCAAGCTTAAGGAACATATCACTCCACATCATTGACTTTAAGCCGCGGCGACGGGTGCAATCAAGCACCTTCTCGAGATGCTTCGTCATAATGTCGAACCGATCTCTATAGCCGTTAAGGTCCAAATATTTGCCGCGGCCAAGCTCCTCTGCTTCATCCATACCGATATGGATTTTGCGACTGCGGAATGGAGCAATGACAGCTTCAATCATTTTCTCGATTAATAAATCGGTTCGGTCTTCACCAACCAATAGCGCTCCCTTGGTATCTTTTGTAATTCGATACAGGCCCCCACTTAAGAAACTCCTCTAGATGCGCGAGTGTCTGAATGCTAGGAAACGCTTCGATGCCGAATTGATCAGCGTAATCATCGATCTCTTTCAGCTCTGAATGTGTATATCTGCCCCGCATGTAGCCGAAATAAGGCTCACCCTCGATTGTGTAGGTGTCTTCCATATATAACATAACGGTGTTCAACCCCATTAATGCCATCTTATTCAGCATGAGCTTGAAGCTTTCTACCGTTAATACAGCATTGCGGGATAAATCGAACATCGGTCCGATTGTATCGAATTGCTGCGTTTCTCTCAGCTCAAAAGTTTCTGAATGAACGATATGCTGCAGGAGAAGACCGAGTCCTCGGAAAAACTGATGCTTTTGTCCATAACGAATATAGGCCTTACCTTGCTTCAAGCCCACTACTAATTCTTCAGCACTTGCCGATGGCTCAACATGCACAGTTAATCCGTCTGCTATTCGGAGAATCCAAGCTCGTGAGACAATGTCTGAATGCCAGGAATTATCTCGGTCAAGTCTCCTTCAAAATGCAATTTCATTCATTTTTCCTCCTAAAGGATAGTTAGTCATTCCATTTTAATGATTTAAACATTATAACGTTATATTGTATTATTCAATTTCTATGCTATCCTAAATGTATAGGGGAAAGCAATACGAATGTAAGAATGAAATAGATAATGATTGATTTTAGCTGCGGAAGTAGGTGATCAACATGCAAGAACCATTTGTTTTGCGTAATCTTAAGCGTATCGATGGAGAGGCAATCGATATAGTTATCATAAACGGTGTTATTGTTGAAGTGACTGAGGCTGGCAACGGACTTGGCGATAATATTGTTGATTGTTCTGGCATGTACGTTTCTAGTGGATGGATTGATATGCATGTACACGCATTCCCTGATTTTGATCCATACGGCGATGAAATCGATGAAATTGGTATTAATCAGGGTGTAACCACTATTGTTGATGCAGGGAGCTGCGGTGCGGACAGGATCACGGATTTGGCTGAAAGCAGTAGACTTGCCCGTACTCATGTATTCGCCTTTTTAAACATTTCAAAAATAGGTTTAGCTAGAATAGACGAATTATCCAATCTAGAGTGGGTCGATGAGACACTGGCTAAACAGGCCATTCAGGATTTCAGTGATTTCATTGTTGGATYAAAAGCTCGAATTAGCAGCAGCGTAGTACGTGAAAGTGGCCTTGCGCCCTTGCGTATCGCACGCGAACTATCTAATCAGACTTCGCTGCCGTTAATGGTTCACATCGGCTCAGGGCCGCCGAGCATCGAAGAGGTCATACCGCTGCTTGAGAAGAAGGATATTATTACGCATTACCTCAATGGGAAAAGCAACAATCTTTTTGATGAGGATGGCAAGCCGCTTAGCGTATTGCTTGATGCTATTGCCCGCGGCGTTCATCTGGATGTGGGACATGGCTCAGCTAGCTTCTCCTTCAGGGTTGCTGAAGCAGCTAAGCTTCACCATATCGGGCTAAATACGATCAGTACCGACATCTACCGCGGGAATCGGTTGAACGGGCCCGTTTTCAGTATGTCCCATATTCTTACTAAGTTTTTGTACCTGGGTTATTCGCTCGAAGAGGTCATCACAGCGGTCACAACGTGCGCAGCCGATTGGCTTGAGAAGCCTGAACTTGGTCGTATTCAAGTAGGAGACACCGCAAACTTAACGCTATTTACCGTTCTGGATGAGCCGACAGTGCTTGTGGATTCCGAAGGTGTTCAGCGTACAGCGGATAAGAGAATAGAAGCAAAAGGAGTTGTTGTGAATGGCGAATTCATTAAATGTGAAGTATGGACTTAAACGAGTTATAAATGCAAGCGGAAGAATGAGTATTTTAGGCGTATCCGCTCCAACGAATTCCGTGATGGACGCCATGAAGCATGGTGGACAAAATTACGTGGAAATCGCGGATTTAGTAGATAAATCAGGTGATTATATCGCGCGAATACTTGGTTCGGAAGCAGCGGTTGTCGTAAATTCGGCTTCGAGCGGCATAGCACTCTCCGTTGCGGCAATTGTAACACAAGGGAATCGGCGCAAGAGCCTGCGATTGCATCAAGAGGCCATTTCTAAAAATGAAATCATTATTCTAAAAGGACACAACGTACAATATGGAGCTCCTATCGAAACGATGGTTTTCCTCGGGGGCGGAAAGCTAATCGAAGTGGGTTATGCTAATGAAGGCAAGGCTGAGCATATTGAAGAGGCAATATCGGAAAATACAGCTGCTATTTTATTCGTAAAATCTCATCATGCGGTTCAGAAAAATATGATTTCGGTAGAGGAAGCATGGGAAGTAGCCCAGTGCAGTGGCATTCCTCTTATTGTGGACGCAGCCGCTGAAGAAGATATTCAGAAGTATGTAAAGTGCTCAGACCTTGCTATCTACAGCGGATCGAAAGCTATTGAAGGTCCGACATCCGGCATTGTCGGCGGCAAACGAACCTATATTGAGTGGGTTAAAGTACAATTGCATGGCATCGGCAGAAGTATGAAGGTTGGCAAGGAAACAACGTTTGGACTGCTGCAAGCGCTTGATGAATATATCGTCAAAGCTGATAACAGCGAAGTAGAGAAAGCAGCTCTGCAACAATTAATGCCTTTGAGTGAAATAGAAGGGCTGCGCGTGAGCATTGTTCAGGATGAAGCTGGCCGAGCCATCTTCCGAGCGCGCATTCAAATCGATCCGGCAAAGGCCGGTACGACAGCAAAACAAATGGTAACAGAGCTGCAAGATGGCGAAATTGCGATTTACACTCGCGATTACGGTGTAAGGCAAGGATATTTTGATATCGATCCCCGTCCATTACAAGGCGATGATATGCAGGTTATAGCAACAAGAATTCGTGAATTAACAGGAGGAAACTAACATGTCAAACTTAAAAAATCGTTTCTACAAAAATCGGGTTGCACTAAATGTATTAGCTAATAGCATTGAGAATGCCAAAGAGATATTTGAAGCGGCGGAAGGCTATGTTCTTGTCGGCGTTTTGTCGAAGGACTACGCTACGGTAGAAGAAGCAGTTGTTGCTATGAAAGCATACGGCAAAGAAATCGATGAAGCTGTGTCGATTGGTCTAGGTGCTGGCGATAATCGCCAAGCGGCAATCGTTGCTGAAATTGCGAAGCATTATCCCGGTAGTCATATCAATCAGGCCTTCCCGTTTGTAGGGGCAACTCGCGCCAATCTGAGCGGACAATCTAGCTGGATTAACAGCATGGTGGCTCCAACGGGTCGGGCAGGCTACGTGAATATTTCTACGGGTCCTGTAAGCTCGGCACAGGAAGAGCAAGCAATCGTTCCTGTTAAGGCGGCGATAGCGCTTGTCCGTGATATGGGAGGACAAGCATTGAAGTACTTCCCTATAAACGGCTTAAGCCGTGAGGATGAATTGCGTGCCGTTGCACAGGCATGCGGTGAAGAAGGCTTCGCATTGGAGCCAACTGGCGGAATTGACATGGATAATTTTGAGACCATTCTACGTATTGCTCTTGAGGCTAATGTACCGCAGGTCATTCCTCACGTCTATTCATCGATTATTGATAAAGGAACAGGGAAAACGAATGTCGATGACATCCGTCAATTACTTGAAGTCGTGAAGAGACTAGTTGATCAAAATGGCTAAACGGATCGCAGCCTTTGGCGAGGTTATGATGCGTATGCAGGTTCCTGGATATGAGCTTTTATCTCAAGCAGGCAGTCTGAACTTTTCATTTTCAGGTACGGGAGTCAATGTCGCTTCAGCGCTGACACGCTTCGGCCATATTGGGAATCTGATATCGACATTGCCGACCAATGCAGTTGGCGATGCCGCAGTAACTTATCTACGAAAACTAGGCCTATCCGATACATTCATCATGAGAAACGGTAATTATATCGGCATGTACTTCTTGGAGAATGGGTTTGGAGCGCGACCTAGTCGCGTTACTTATTCCAATCGGCTAGAAAGCAGCTTTAATACCGCGCATGAAGGCCAATATGATTATGACGCTATTGCTAAGCAAGCAGATATGGTACACTTTTGCGGGATTACGCTGGCGATGAATGATCCGGTTCGACAGCATATGAAAGCTTTAGCGCAAGCGGTCAAGGCAAACGGAGGTATCGTTGTTTTCGACTGCAACTACCGTCCGACCCTCTGGGGCCAGGATGGCTATGAGAAGGCGAAACCGCATTATGAAGAGATGCTGCATTTGGCGGATATCGTTATGATGAATGAGAAGGATGCCATGTTCGTGCTTGGCATGAATACAGAGCATGAGAGCCGGATTGAGCAGCTTACCGAGCTGGTACCAGTCGTCGCTGCCCAGTATGCAATTACGGTAATCGCTGGTACACACCGTACAATCAATGGGGACAATACACACTCGCTGTTAGGTTTTATGTACAAGGATCAAGCGTTCACCTTTTCCAAAAGGCTTACATTCTCTGTCTATGATAGAATAGGTGCTGGGGATGCTTATACAAGCGGGATCTTGCATGGTGAGGCCAGCGGGTTTTCATCAGAGAAAACCGTTGCGTTTGCGGCTGCGGCTGCTATGCTTGCTCATACGATTGTAGGTGACACACCGATGTCATCCGAAAACGACATCCTCCGAGCTATGACAGAAATAGTAGGCGACGTGGAAAGGTAGGGAATGCTGCATGAGCTTATCCCGCAAAAAGAAACCTTTATATTTGCAAATAAAAAATATAATTAAGGATCGGATACTGCATGGTGCATATCCGATCGAGACGAATATACCTTCAGAACCACAGCTGGAAACTGAGTTCGAAGTCAGCAAAATTACTGTTCGCAATGCGATCAAGGAGCTTGTCCAAGAAGGTTATCTGGAGACCAGCAGCGGTAAAGGAACGAAGGTTATTCGCAATACGTCAGCATCCAAGCTTTCGACGTGGAAGCGATTTACTGAAATATTGGTTGAGGAAGGCCATCGTATTCAAAAGCAATTGCTGAGTACAGAAGTGATACAGAACGAAGAAGGTACAGAGGCTTATCAATTATTTGGTGAAAAATGTATCCGAATAGAGCGTCTCTATCTGCTCAATGACTCGCCTTACATTCATTACACGCATTATTTAACGATGAAGCAGGGCGATCTTGAGCTGGTCGATTTGAGCGCTCAGTCGTTGTACGGCATGCTTGAAGAGCAGCAAATCTCCTTGTCCAAGTTTCGTGATCAGTTCGCTGTCGGTATTGCCCCGCCTTCCGTCGCAGCCCTATTGAGCGTCGACCAATCGACAGCTTTGCTGAAAAGATCGAGATATTCCCATGATGAAACTGGAGATATCATTGAATTCAGTGAGGGCTTTTACAACACGGAAATACAGAAGTATATCGTCAATTATGATGTGTATGTGTAGTATACAAAAACAAACCTCCATTACCACGTATATTGTGGTTTTGGAGGTTTGTTTATATATTTGGTTATCCTGTTAAGTTTAATCTTTGGGAAAGGCTGCTTTTTAAGCGCCGAAAGCAATGTGGTAACCATTATTATCGCGGATGGTCATTTCACTCCAGCTTTCAGTCCAATTAGGTCCATTGACGATTTCTACACCTTTTAATAGGAAAATCTCATAAAGCTGTCTTAAATCCTCCGGTTGAGTATAGCAGAACGCATCAAAATACAGACCGCCATCAACGGACGAGTTTGGTCTAACGTCACTATTTTGTTTCGCCTCGTGTAGAATAAATGTCACTGCTCCATGGTTCATATGAATATGACCACCAATATTTTCTTCGATGAAGCCTATTTGCTCATAGTAATGAATAGATTCCTGTAAATTTGCAACCAGCAAAACAATCGAGGATCCTTTCAAGCCTACCGAAACTTCACTGCTATATCCCAATTTCATCCCTCTTCCAATTTTAGGATACTGACAAAACTATTATGCAATATTCAAGCCGGTTTATCCACTAGAAATAGGATTTATTAAGAGCAAGGTGACTCTATAAAATGAAGCTTAATAAGAATAATTTCTAAAATGTTAGCACTATAAAAACAAGCACAATTAAATTAAATCCCAATAAAAGGAAACTCGATAAAGCAGGCGCAATAGCGCAAAACTAGAGCGAGGTTACTTAAAAATCGGATGCGCTGAAATGTGAGGATGCTTACTTTTATTTGCTACATCCTGTTTTTAAAAATACAGAATGATGGTAACTCTCGCTGTCCTGTCCTGCAAAACAAAACCGTGCCACATCACATTTGAATGTATTTAATCAAATCAAATACCTGTTATTTCCTTGTTTTATAAGTTTGAATGTAAAACATACAGTCAAATAGTCAGTAAATAGCATTTTGTTTGAGAAACGGACGATTAGCCTGTATG
>NZ_JBFUHJ010000061.1:0-39505 GCF_056402455.1 Paenibacillus sp. P4_A7
AAAATTAAACAGAAGCATGTGGATATCTCTGAAGGCTGGTTTAATAAATACGGCGCGGGAATCGTATTTACGGCTCGATTTGTACCTGTTATGAGGCAGGTTATATCGATCCCAGCTGGTATGGCGCGCATGAACTTTGGATTGTTTACGCTTCTTACAGCGCTTGCATCCCTTCCATGGTCGATACTATTCATCTATCTGGGCAAAGAGCTCGGTGATCAGTGGGAGAAGGTTGGCGAGGAAGCTGCACCTTACGTTCAACCTGCTATCTTAATTGCGATTGCATTGCTTATCGTATATGTGCTCTTTAAATTTGTAAGATCACGCAAAAAATCGGAATAATAATCATTCATTTTGCATATTCGCAGATCCAAAGGGTTTACCGTATAATAAAATAGGAAATTGTTGTTTTTCCTTATTAAATAACACAAATGAAAGAGGGATACATATGAGTAAAGATGTAGCTGAGAAGATTGGCAAAGGAATAAGCCCGCAGCAGTTTATTGATGGTATGACAAAAAATAAAGAAGCGTTTACCGAGTGGTACGAAAAGTTTGAGTGGACGGATGAAAGCGACCGTGAGCTGTTCGAATCGATGAACAACCGGGACGACTTGCGTATTCTTATTTTGATGGCGGACTGGTGTGGTGATGTGGCTCGTAATATTCCAGTTGTCTTCAAAGCGCTAGAGAATAGCGGCATCCCAACGGAAGTCCTCATTATGGAAGATCATTTAGATACGATGGACCAATTTCTAACGATGGGTGGACGTTCTGTTCCAGTTGTCATTATTGCTGATACTGGCGGGACGAATTGTTATTTATTAACGGTAAAAGAACCAGCCTCAACTGAGGGAGATTCCTCAGAGAACTTGAAGGAACGGGGGATCATCATTGATCCTGGCATGAATCCGAAGARCTTGCTTAAACGGATTGAAGGGATGCATGTGGAAGCTATTTTACTTACGCATGCACACTTCGATCATATGGGTGGCGTAGATGAGGTGCGCAAGGCAGCTGGCTGCCCTGTCTATATTCATGATTTAGAGGCTGATTGGTTAACTGATCCTAAGAAAAACGGATCAACGCGTTGGGAGGATGTAACACCTCCATTGTCCACGGACCCCGCAGAATTTGCACTTGCAGAAGGTCAGACGCTGAAGATGATCGGACAAAGCTTTCGCGTTATGCATACACCAGGACATTCACCTGGCAGTGTAAGCTTCCTATGTGGCAATCATCTGTTCTCGGGAGATGTCCTGTTCAAATTGTCAGTTGGCCGAACGGATCTGCCAGGCGGACGCGAGCGTGATCTATATGATTCCATCCGTACAAAGCTGTACAAGCTTAGTCCAGAAGTAATTGTTTATTCTGGGCACGGCGGACGCACGACAATCGGCTATGAAATGGCGAATAACCCGTATACGGGCGCATGAAGCAAAGGACGGTGTATGGCGTTTGGCAGAATCTAAGGTACAACAGCATGGTGAAGAATTAGAAGAATCAGCGGGAAATTCGAAGCAGACAGCCGGACAGAAGGCTGCTGAGAGCGATCGAATCGTGAAGGCGATCGCTGCACAGCTTTCTATTCCGATCACGAAAGTGAAGTCGGCAGTCGATTTGCTGGATGAAGGCAATACCATTCCCTTTATTGCACGTTACCGTAAGGAAATGACCGGCGAACTGGACGAAAATGACTTAAGATTTATTGAAGAGAAGCTCCAGTATATGCGGAATCTGGAGGAGCGCAAGCGGGAAGTCATACGGCTGATTGATGAGCAGGGGAAGCTGACTGAAGAGCTGTGTGAAGGGATTAACAAGTCGATCAAGCTGCAAGAGGTAGAGGATCTTTATCGTCCATACCGACAAAAACGTAAAACTCGCGCAAGTGTCGCTAAGGAACGTGGCCTTGAACCGCTTGCTGAATGGCTTTGGTCTCAGCCTAGACAAGGCGATTCACTTATTGAGGCAGCACGTTATATAAACGCAGATAAGGGCGTTGCAGCGGCTCAGGACGCTTTGCAAGGTGCAATGGATATAATAGCTGAAAGTATCGCCGACGACGCTTCTATTCGCGCGTGGGTGCGCAAATTCACATTTGATCAAGCCCTGCTGCGTACAGAAGCGAAAAACCCGGCTGAAGAAACCGTATATGAAATGTATTACAGCTACCAAGAGCCTGTTAGAAAGCTGCCGCCGCATCGCGTGCTAGCCATTAATCGCGCGGAACGCGAGGATGTGCTTCGGGTTACGTTCGATGTGCCTTCTGAGCGTATACATGAACAGATTGGGCGAAAGATTCTGCGAAACGGGACGGCTGCTGCCGTACGCGATGTGCTTATTGCTGTTATAGAGGATTCGTATAAAAGACTAATATCGCCGTCTATTGAGCGCGAAGTACGAGGAGAAATGACAGAAAAAGCAGAAGAGCATGCGATTTCTATTTTCTCGGAGAATCTTCGCAATCTACTCCTCCAGCCACCTGTACGTGGCAATGTTGTACTTGGCGTAGACCCTGCTTTTCGGACAGGCTGTAAACTGGCGGTCATAGATGATACAGGGAAGCTACTTGAGGTAGCGGTATCTTACCCTACACCGCCTAACAATAAGGTGGCTGAAGCAGAACGTCTAATTAATGGATTGATTGATAAGTATGAGGTTGAGCTCATTGTAATCGGAAACGGTACTGCTTCACGCGAGACAGAGCAATTCATCGCGACTCTTATAGGGAAGCGCAAGGCCGATTCTGGAGGCGGAGAAGAGCTCAAGTATATAATCGTCAATGAAGCGGGCGCGAGCGTCTATTCAGCTTCTAAGCTGGCTCAAGAGGAGTTTCCTAGCCTTGATGTATCGGAACGCAGTGCGGTTTCAATCGCGCGTAGGCTGCAGGACCCGCTGGCTGAGTTGGTTAAAATTGAACCGAAGGCGATTGGTGTTGGACAATACCAGCATGATGTGAGTCAAAAGCGATTGGATGAGACATTAGGTGGCGTAGTAGAATCCGCCGTGAACCACGTTGGTGTCGATGTGAACACAGCTTCAGCATCACTGCTCTCTTATGTGGCGGGCATTAACGCAACGATCGCTAAAAATATTGTGAAATATCGCGAGGAGAACGGACGATTCGTCAAGCGGACGCAATTGCAGAAGGTACCTCGACTAGGAGCTAAATCGTACGAGCAATGCATCGGTTTTCTTCGGATACCTGAAGCGGGTAATCCGCTTGACAGTACCCCGATTCACCCGGAATCGTATGGTGTAGTAGATAAGCTGTTCAAAGAGCTGCAGCTTGAGGTTAAACAGCTTGGTTCTGATGAGCAGAAGGCGAAGCTAGGGCAGGTTAACCCTGATCTTGTGGCGCCTACACTGGGTGTTGGTGTGCCAACGCTGCGCGACATTGTAGACAGCCTGCTTAAGCCAGGCAGAGATCCACGAGAGGAACTGCCTCCACCGATTTTTCATACGGATGTGCTTAATATTGAGGATTTGACTACAGGTATGGAATTGCATGGGACGGTACGCAATGTCATTGACTTCGGTGCCTTTATTGATATTGGCATTAAAAATGACGGTCTCGTTCATATCTCGCAAATGAGTGATAAATTCGTAAAACGCCCTATGGATGTTGTATCTGTAGGCGATACGGTAACCGTATGGGTACTAACTGTTGACTTGAAAAAAGGCCGCGTGGGCTTGACCATGCGTAAGCCGGATTAATCGGATATTGTGTAAAGGGCTTGCCAGTCTTCTGGCAAGCCCTTTATAATCTAATGATCAGTATGGGAACCTTACTTTCGCAGCAAATAAAGGAGCGCAATGACGATGGACGAGAATAAAGTGRGATGCAGCAGCATGACCAGTCACAAATGGTTTGGGTTATCACTGCAGGCACTCGTTGTATTATCGAGTAAGCCTGACATCTGCCCAAGCGCTAAAATTGCTGAATGTTTGAAATCAGAAGCAACCGTACTTAGAAGGGTTCTAGCTAAGCTTGCTCAGGCCAACCTAATCGAGACGAGAGAAGGTCGTGATGGGGGCTATAGGCTGAAGCAGTCGCCCGAGACGATTACGCTTGCTGATGTGTATGTCGCTTTGAAGGTCGGCGAGCCGCTAAGCAACGGAATGCTTGACACGATTGGTATGGATCATTACGGACAAGAAATGAAGTCAGCTTTTATCGTAATAGCTAATGAAGTGGAACAAAAGACGATTGAAACACTACAGCAGTTTACAATCGCTCAACTTGCGGAGAATAAGGTATCCGCTTCAACATAAAAAGGGATTGGAATTTTATGAAGTATATTTATTTAAGTAAGTTGATTGACAAACATAACTTGAGATCTTATACTGTGTATATTATTAATACAGTTACTAAGCGCTAAACTGTGTAGATTAATCCACAGTAACAATTTACTTTTAACTGTGTGTATTTCAACACAGTAAACGTTTGTTTTTAACTGAGTGAGTTAACGCACAGATAAATTCCATTCCGCAGGAGGAAAACAACATGACAACCCAAATTGATTCACAAGTTACGATGCAAACGAAAGAGCAACCTGAGGTATTATTTGATCATGTATTAAATTCTCGCCGCTCTGTTCGTCTATTTGATAGCAGCTTCGTTATCTCAGAAGATGAAATAAAGGAAATCATTGCAACCGCAACGAAAGCACCGTCCTCTTCTAATATGCAGCCATGGCGTTTTCTTGTAGTAACAGATCCTGAACTGAAGCAAAAGCTACTTCCAATCGCATATAATCAGAAGCAGGTAGGCGAAGCATCAGCAATTATTATCGTGCTTGGTGACTTGGAGATGTACACCCTGTCGGAGAAAATTTATGGAGCTGCTGCTGCAGCTGGATTTATGACAGAAGAAGTGAAAGATAGCATGATTGCAAATTCAACAAAGATGTATAGTTCGCTTCCCACTGAGAGACTAAAGGAAGTTGTTGTATTTGATACGGGGCTTGTAGCGATGCAGCTAATGCTGGCTGCTCGTGTTAAAGGCTACGATACGGTGCCAATGGGCGGATATAATCGTGACCAATTAAAAGAATTTTTTAACATTTCCGATCGTTATTTACCGACGCTAATGCTGCCAATTGGTAAAGCTGCCGCAAATGGACATCCGACAACCCGTTTGTCTCTTGATGATGTATTATTTTTTAACGGAATGTAATATAGCTAGCAGAAATTGGTCTAGATAAAGATTCCCATATATAAATGAAAAACCGGCCCTATCCGCATGCGGTGGCCGGTTTTGTTGTATGGAGTTGCTTAGCTTTATAATCATTGAACCTCGATGTCTTCACTTATTCCCTTCGAGCCTTGTTTATTACGGTAGAAATACCAGCAATCATTTAGCAATTTGATTTGTCGTCGATCTTTCTTCTGAAATGCGTGGATCAGTTGGTTGCACAGCCACTGTGGCATACGCTTTGTCCTCCTCCTGGGCCTAACTTGTTGTAATACTACAATATGGAGGAGGGCGAATGTCCGTGCAGGTCCATACGAATTCACTAAATCATTTGTTCTTCCTCGTACTCCTCATACCACTGCTCAAGCTGAGCTTGCAACGCTCGGATTTCGGTTAGAAGTGAGATGAGTGGGTAGGATTTCTCTTGTACACTGGCAAAATCCTGTTCTAGCTTATTAATGTAATCAAGTCCAGAAACAATGATAATGGTTGTGTCATGCAGTTCAACAGCATCGCATTCCGCTACTGCATAAGGAAGGCTTGGTACATGCTCAGCTGTCAATTTATCGATTTCTTTATGGAGACGCAAATTGAGAGCACTCAATTGATAAGCATGTGATGCGGGCATTTCAACGAAAAAGATATTATCCTTCTGTTTTAATAAGACGTAACGCATAGTTGCCATAATAATTTTTACTCTCCTCCCGGTATGTTACCGTCCATCATTTTTATAATTCCTACTTGACAGTGTAGCGTATGAAGGCTTTAAAATTCAAGTAGTTGGGGGAGAATATACAATGACAAACGAAGCGCTTCAGCAATGGGTTGAACAAATATCGATCACCTTCTTTAATCGTCCGTTTTTGCATCAAGCCACTTTCAACAGCCGCCTAAAAGCAACAGGAGGGCGTTATTTTACACGCTCGCACAATATAGAAATCAGTCCGCATCAGCTCGAAACCTTCGGACATGAAGAGACGGAAAAGATCATTAAGCATGAATTATGCCATTATCATTTGCATATAATGAAACGGGGCTATCAACATCGTGATGCTGATTTCAAGGTACTCCTTGCGCATGTAGGTGGTTCGAGGTATTGCCAATCGTTGCCGGAACGTGCGCAGCGAAAGATACAACCGTATCGTTATAAGCTCATCTGTGGAAAATGCGAGATGGAGTATTTGCGCAAAAGGAAGATTGATCCTGCTAAATATGCATGCGGCAAATGCCGCGGAAAATTAAATCTAATTTTTCTTGACAATAAACAATTACAATGATATATTATTACTTGTCGCTTTTAGTTTTATTTTTCCCTGATAGCTCAGTTGGTAGAGCACTCGACTGTTAATCGAGTTGTCACAGGTTCGAGTCCTGTTCGGGGAGCCAARTWYGGGGAGATACCCAAGTGGTTCAAGGGGACCCTCTGCTAAGGGGTTAGACTGCGCAAGCGGTGCGAGGGTTCGAATCCCTCTCTCTCCGCCAGATTATTTTCACAAGTGTTTGCAACGGTGAGACCGTTCAACCGGTCTTTTTTATTTGCCTGATGAGAATTAGGACAAACACAAGTGCAAAAAAAGCTTTATCGTATGGCCCGTTGGTCAAGTGGTTAAGACACCTCCCTTTCACGGAGGTAACAGGGGTTCGAGTCCCCTACGGGTCACCAATTAATCCTCAAAGTGAGCAACTCTCAAGAGTTGATTTACAGTCACAATGAGAGCCATTAGCTCAGCTGGTAGAGCACCTGACTTTTAATCAGGGTGTCGAAGGTTCGAATCCTTCATGGCTCACCATTTACTTTTTCCTTAAAGTGAATGTGAGTGAAGGATTTTTAATAAACCCTAAATGTGCGGTAGTGGTGGAACGGCAGACACGCTATCTTGAGGGGGTAGTGTCCAATGGACGTGCAGGTTCAAATCCTGTCTACCGCACCATAACATACTTTTTGCCGATGTATAAAGGTGAACTTAGGAAGTGTGCGTCTAGTCACACGATTCTGATATACGATGCCACTTTATATTCAGACCATAAATCTGATTAGAGAGTGGCTTTTTAATTTATTATTCACCACAGGCATTGAGAGCCTTTTCTCTGTAAGGAACCATAAGAATAATGAAGTTACTAATTACAACATAAAAATGGTTAATTGGAAAAGGGGTAATGTTAAAGTGAAAATGAATCTGAACTTTACAAATAAGGGACAAGCAGCAATCAAAAACTTCAACAATGAGGAACTACTTGAGATTTTTGCTCGATACAGCAACACATTGTCCAAAAAGTACTCCATTGACGTGAATGTTCCGTCTGACATTAACCCAGACATAATTGGTAAAGGCGAATTAGTCGTAATTATTGACAATGTTCAATGTGATGTAGAAACTTTCTTCAAAGAATTGGGAAGAGATGTTAAAGTTCCTTTGAAGAAAAGACTGACACCAACAGATAAATTGGATAACGTATTTAAAGCAGAAGCTATTAAATAATTTTTTTTGAAAATAAAGCTTGTATTCCTGACGAAAATTTGTTATTATAATTTTTGTTGTTTGACGGAATACAACTTCCGACTAACATTAATGGCCCGTTGGTCAAGTGGTTAAGACACCTCCCTTTCACGGAGGTAACAGGGGTTCGAGTCCCCTACGGGTCACCATCTACTTCAACCCTCGAAGTGAATGCGATTGAATGCCTAATACGACATGTGCGGTAGTGGTGGAACGGCAGACACGCTATCTTGAGGGGGTAGTGTCCAATGGACGTGCAGGTTCAAATCCTGTTTACCGCACCATAACTTAAATTAAACTTCGGAACTCTTACTATGTAGGGGTTCTTTTTTGTTTTTCGGTTTTGTTGATAGGATAATATAAAATCAGAAGTCGGGTAAATTTAAAACAAGCAGCCCATTTTGACATAGGCTGCTTGTTCAAGTTCTACTAATTTTGTTATACGCCCCACTCTTTACGAGCCTCAGAAACAGGTTTTTGAAGCGTATTACCCCAAGCATAATGCAGCTCATATCCATCTTTCATCTGCTGGCTCTGAAGCGAGCTGGTAGCGTGTGTCGGAGCGGAGCAGGATCTGTAGTGATTGGTCGTGTCTCTGAGAACCAGCCCGTTGCGACGTTATCGCGATCTACATCCATTTCACCATACGTTCTCTTCATCTTGTCATAGTTCTGAGAACCAAGACACATGGTGAGTGTAAATCTAGATAAAAATGTAGCATATCATGTAAAAGAGACTGAAGGTAATCGTTTACAAAATTGAGAAAAAGCAGTTGTGTAATAGAAAGAAGTCTTGTAAAGTAAGAAATACGATTCCACCAATAGGTCCAATAAATATCGATATGAAGGTGAAGGGAGGCGAAGAGTAATAAAATGGCCCTCGAATTTGATCCGACCGTATGGCAAATCAGTTTGAATGAGATGACGCTTAGACTGTTGTTGGCTTTAGCGCTTGGCGGTTTGATTGGTCTTGAACGAGAACTGGGAGGGCATTCCGCTGGTTTCCGGACTCACATTCTTGTTTGCCTTGGTTCTGCTGTTATTGTCCTGTTATCGATGTATGGATTTGCTGATTTTGCTGCAGAACCAAATGTTCGACTAGATCCGGCACGGTTGGCAGCGCAAGTGATCAGCGGAGTAGGTTTTCTCGGCGCAGGTACGATCATGCGAAATGGGTTCGGCGTATCGGGATTGACGACAGCAGCCTCTTTGTGGGTCTCGGCTGCTATAGGACTTTCTGCAGGGGCGGGGTTTTATTATGGCGCTGTTATAGCGACCTTCTTAGTGGTGGTGAGCTTGTTTCTATTGAACAAAGTAGAGAAACTATTTTCCCGAACAAAAAAAGTACGTGAGCTGTTAATTAAAATCGAAAAAGCTTCCGCGGGTCTTAATCATGTTTTGATGCATTTGAATCAAAACGGGTTGCAAATCAGTAAGCTTACGATTGACAACGATGATGTAGGTGATCAACAAAACAATAGACATTTAGTTATTCGACTTCAGTTGAAATTAAAGAAAACAAAAAATTACGAGGTATCAATCGCTGCATTGGCTCATATGGACGGTGTAATAAGCTTGGAAACTGAAGGCGTCTCAGTGTAACATGAAAGCGGAATCATTTTATTATTAGAAAGAGGAGACCTCGCATGCACAACACATTGGTAGCAGCCCATACAGGCTGTGGTATTTATCCGGATAACACGATGGCTTCATTTGATGAAGGCATTCAGCTTGGCGCAGATATCGTTGAAGTTGATGTACGTATATCCAAAGACGGCGTAGCCATTTTATTGCACGATGACTCACATTATCTTCACACGCACACGTATGAACAATTAAATAATCCTGACGTCCGGACGATGCTCGATCCTGTGTACCAGGATCATGAGATTGCCACGCTGGAACAAGTCCTGCGAGTATCGGATTCACTGGGAATGAAATTGAATTTAGATTTGAAATCGGTTGATGCCATTGATCCGACCGTTAGACTTATTCGTCAATTTGGAGCAGAGAAAAGAACTTTCATTACAGGATGTTCAGATAATATTACGCAGCTTTATCCGGACATCCAAGTGATGCTTAATACACCAGACGAACTATCTATGGAACAAATGGAGCGATATGGTGAGTTTGCAGATAACATATGCAGAGAGGCGCTGCAAGATGGATACGTAGGGCTAAACATGAATGGCTTTACTTGTCTTCCTCCTATAGTGAATCGAGCTCATGCTTCAGGATTGATAGTATGGGTTTACACAGTGAACTTTCAGTCGGCTATGGTATGGTTTCTCGGGATGCAGGTAGATGCTATTACCACGCGAGAACCAAATATTCTTAAGGAACTTAAAAATGAAATAAAAAAAATGTAGCAATTGGAAAAAAAGTTTGTTATAATCTCTTTACAGAAAGCGCTTACTATAAAAGAAGCGCAATTTATTTACTCCATCATGGTATCGATTCCAGAAAAATTATTATTCGACTAAGTATGCACACAGTTAACGAGGAAGAAGGTGAATTCTGTCGTAATCCTTGATACCATTGAGAAAATAAATCTTTACAAAATATTTACTTTAAGATAACAAATAATGGTTTAATAAACAAAATTTAATCGCTATAATCCAATTAGAATACAAATTCAGCATTTCGCCAAGAGGGTGATTGGATAGAAATTATTTAATCATTAGTCTCTTTGTGGTAGCGATACCAGATAGTAATCAGAAAGAAGGTGATTTCCGTCTTATGAAGCAAATGACTTTACAACAAGAGCGGAAAAAGAATGGAAGCAAGTTAGGGAAAAGAATTGTACAGCATCGTTATTTGTACTTCATGTTATTGCCGTGTATTGCGTTCTTCGTCATATTTAATTACATTCCAATGGGCGGATTGTTGTTAGCCTTTAAGGAATACAAGTTTAACGAGGGAATCTTGGGAAGTCCCTGGGTCGGCTTCGAATATTTCCAAACGTTTTTCAATTCGTATCAAAGCAGAGAATTACTCAGAAATACACTTATTATTAGTGGTATGAAATTGTTCCTGTACCTGCCATTTCCAATAATAATGGCGCTGATGTTTAATGAGGTACGCAATAAATGGTTTAGGAACGTGTCGCAGAGCATTCTTTATTTGCCACACTTCATATCCTGGGTTGTTGTTGTGGGCTTAATTCAACGTGTTCTAGCTCCCGATACAGGTTTGCTGAATCAAGCAATTTCAAGTATGGGCGGCGATGGTGGTACCTTCTTCATGATGGACCCACAATACTTTTACCAGATCATGTTCGGTAGTCATCTATGGAAGTCTATTGGTTGGGATTCGATCATCTATTTGGCAGCGATTGCGGGAGTTAATCCGGATATGTACGAAGCAGCCAAAATGGATGGGGCCGGTAAACTCAGGGAAATTTGGAACATTACTTTACCGTCTATTGCCCCGACTATCGTAATCCTCTTCATTTTGTCGGTGGGTAGTATATTATCCGCTGGTTTCGACCAACTTTACTTACTTCGAACACCGGGAAACATGCATCTCTCCGATATTTTGGATACCTATATTATTCGAGTTGGTTTGCGAGAAGGCCAGTTTGGATATGCGACTGCCATTGGCATGCTGCAAGGCGTAATTGGATTGATCCTAGTCATTATGGTGAATAAGATTTCCCGCAAGGTTTCTGATACTTCACTATGGTAGTGTCGTATGAAATCGTTACCATGAAATCGGTATAACCATCCATTCGGTGGGAGACGTCTTCTGGCGTATTTCATAAAAAAACATTTTTGAAAAGGGGAAAAACGCATGAGCAAGAAATGGGCAAAGTATTTTGCAATTCCTTTAGTGGCGAGTTTGTTGATCGCGGGTTGTTCCAACGGTAACAAGAACAATGTCGCAGAACCAGCCCCTAGCGGCGATGCTTCGGTTAAACCTGTACCTGAAGGAAAACCGGCTACTTGGATTGCCGACCGCAAGATCAAAGGGCTTATCTTCATGGGTACAGATGATTACACGGAAGATATGAACCCAGAAATCAAAGCAAGAATCAAAGAGCAGACAGGTATCGATTACGAGATCGAGATCATGAAGGCTGAACACTCTATTGACGGTTTGATTGCTGGAATTGCGGCGAATGACTTACCAGACTTCGTTGCCTTTTACCTTAATAACAGCAGTAGACCGGAAATGCCAGTCGTGCTGAAGGCAGCCCGTGAAGGAATGTTCACCGACCTAACACCGTTCTTAAAGAATACGAAAATATACAGCAAATATTTGCAAGAGGACTTCTTACCGCTTGATACGAAATACGGCGTTATGTTCCGTCCGGAATTTAAGGGTTCATCATACTTTGTCCATATGAACATTAACCGTGAAGGCGGTGCTATCACACATAAAATGGTCGGCGGACCTTTCATTCGCAAGGATATCGCAGAAGCCTTGAACCTCGATCCGAGCACAATTACAACGAGTGAGCAAGTCTATGAATTGGCTAAGAAAATTAAAGCCGGCAACTTCAAAGACAACAACGGCAAAGACGTAACACCGATCGGCCCTGGATATTGGGGAATGAATGGTCGTGAGGATGCTGGACAACTGTTCACTGACATGATGTGGGGCAGTCAAGATCAGCGCATCAATCAAACGAAAGATGGGCAAATCCTTCATGAGGCAGAGACAGAATTTGCTCTGAAAAAAGCAGAGTTTTTCCAAAAAATGCTGAAAGAAAAGTTGATTGCATCTGAAATGTTCACAATGGATGAAAGCCGTTCATCGGAAGGTGCTATTAACGGTACTTGGGCGATCATCTCCAACACACACAGTTACCAAGACTACAACCAAGATCTGCACTACCTGCCGCTTGGTCCAATCAATGATATAAATGGCCCTTACAAAATGAAAGTGTCATTCAAATCCGGTGGTGGCGCATGGGCGATTCCTACAACAACGAAAAACCCAGAAGATATTGTTAAACTAGCCGACTTCTTCGCAAGTAGAGAAGGTAAGCTGCTTTGGAGATACGGTTTAGAAGGTCGCGATTATACGCTTAATAAAGACGGTAACCCGGTTGTCAACCAATCAGTGCTCGATTTGTTAGCGAGCGATCCGAATGAAGCCAAAAAACTTGGGTTCAGTGGCGTAAACAATGGCTGGGGAAATATRCTCGGCGGCACAGACTGGGATGCTATGGCTGATTTCGGCGAATTGGAAAATGGAGACAGTCTGAAAGAGGAGAAAAGAGGGCAATTGGCGCAGGAATTCTGGCATTGGGATGAGAAATATAAAAATGCAGTTATCACCGACACGTATGCGCCGATTGCGTTCCTCGGCGAGTTCGATAGAAGTACGGAACTGAAAGCTGCGCTAGACAACTACAACGATAGCCTCATCCGTTCTTATTATAGTAAGAATATAGATGAAGCGAAGAAGATTTTGGATTCCGCGTTGAAACAACTGAAAGCTGCCGGATTGGACGACTATCTGAAGCTTCTTACCGAGAAAAACGCCGATCCTAAAACACCAATCGGTTTCTGAGCGTATTAATTATTAATAAATAGGAAGGTAAAGCGGCTTTATTCCTAGTGGAATAAAGCCGCATTACCTACCACAAGGAGGAGGAGGAGGAACGTGGGAAACGATTTTTATAAACTCAGCGTAGGCGAAAAAGCGTTCAAATTAGTAAACTATTTGATAATTATTGCATTATGTCTATCGATTATTCTTCCTTTTTTGAACATTCTTGCGCTAGCTTTCAATGCTGGAAAAGACGCTGAAAGAGGCGGTATTTACTTCTGGCCAAGGGTATGGTCATTGGAGAACTTTGGTAAAGCATTTGAGGCGGCCAATATCACAACCGCATTCGGGATTTCTATGTTTCGTACGGTTGTAGGCACGATTGCAAGCGTTTTTCTGACGGCGATGGCAGCTTACGCATTAAAGAGCAAAACATTGCCTGGCGGAAAATATGTAATGATGTTTATTTTTTTCACAATGCTATTCGGTGGGGGCATTATCCCTTACTACATGTTGCTTGATTCGCTCCATTTGACGAATACGATTTGGGTATATGTCATCCCGAGCTTATACAGCGCATGGAACTTGATCATTTTCCGCACATTCTTCCAACAAATTCATATAAGCTTGGAAGAATCGGCACGGATTGATGGATACAATGATTTCTCCATCTTTTTGCGCATTATATTGCCACTCAGTCGACCGGTTATTGCGGTTATTGGTTTGTTTACGGCCGTTGGTCATTGGAATGATTGGTTCACCGGCGCCTTCTACGTTCGCAAAGCCGAGCTACGTCCGCTTTCCACGTTATTGCAAGAAATGCTGGCGAGTGCGGAAGCGATGCGGGATATACTCAGCCAAGCAGCTGGAGTCAGATACGATTTGCTTGATAAAATAACAGTTACCGGAAATTCGCTAAAAATGGCCACGATTATCGTCGTCGTAGCTCCAATTATTATGATTTATCCTTTCGTGCAGCGTTTTTTCGCCAAGGGTGTCATGATCGGTTCAATTAAAGAGTAAATTAGCCTAGGAGAGGTTGGGAATACAGATGAAGATAACGAATCCCTACGTAGAAACAGGTATTTGGTTAAAAGGAAGCTTTCATAACCACACCACGAACAGTGATGGTTGGTTTCCGCTCGAAACGGTTTATAAAATGTATGGTGGATACGATTTTCTCGGTATTTCTGATCATGATAAAATTACGAAGCATGAAGGTGAAAGGGAGATCCCGACTGTTTTTGAAGCAATTGAAGTAAGCAGTCGGCAGACTCACATGCTGCTCGTGAAACCACCGCATGTAATTATGGAAAACTACAGCAGCGAGTTTACGATAGAAAATTATCAGCGTTTTGTAGACCTAACGGTAGCTAATGATGGATTTGCGGTGCTCGTGCATCCGAATCGGTATTTCTCGAATTTTTGGGAGCTAGAAGATATGCTTAAGATGGAACATTATCTTGGGGTTGAAGTCTATAACGGAGACGGCAATCCAGAGTACGATATTGCTTTCGACAAGTGGGATGCTGTTTTATCGACGGGTCGTAAGGTTTGGGGTTTCGGCAATGACGACTCGCATGTTTATGGGCAAGAAAAGCGTGCCTGGAACGTAGTCAGAGCTAAAGAAAATACGAACGAAGCAATTATTGATGCTATCAAAGAAGGTAACTTTTATGTATCAACGGGGTATGGATTTGAAGCGATCAGAGTAGAAGGTGACACAGTAGTTGTCGATCTTCGTTCTAATGAATTGCTAGATAAAATGTATAAATACGTTACTTTCTTCGGCAAGGATGGACAGGTGCTGCAAGAAACGACAGGGCGAATTAAGCAAGCGAAGTATGAGTGTAAAGGCAATGAAAAGTACGTACGAGTGGCGGTTTATTTGGAAGGCGGGTATTCCGCATTTTCCCAGCCATTATTTGTAGRGAATATAGAAAGTTAATATGGTTATGACTAGGAGGAAGCTAGTGTGGAGCACAATAAATTAAAATTCCGATCAGATGGCACTTTTTCGATCATTCAATTTACCGATATGCATTTCAAAGATGGAATTGATCCTGAAAAGGATACTCAAACGTTAGCTATTATGCAGCAAATGATTGCGTCTGAGAAGCCGGATTTGATCGTCCTTACTGGCGATGTAATATCTAGTTATGATACGGACGATCAAGAAGGAACATTCCGCCGCGCGATTGCGGGTGYTGTACAGTCAGCAATTCCTTTCGCTGTCATTTATGGTAATCACGACTCAGAGATAGGCATTACGCGTCAACGATTGAATGATATTTTAAAGGAATATGATAATAACTTATCTGAGGACGGTCCTAAGGACATCCATGGAGTAGGTAATTATGTTCTTACCATTGCGGGTTCTGAGAACGAAGAAGAGGCTGCTGTTTTGTACTTTTTTGATTCAGGGGATTCAGCACCGGAGTCCGTTGGTGGATACGAATGGATACATCCGGATCAGGTTCATTGGTACTGTAGTGAATCGAGTAAACTTGCACAGAAGAATGGCAGCGCTTTGCCAGGGCTCGCATTTTTCCATATTCCAATACCAGAGTATGAGCAAGTTTGGGAGGAAGGCAGAAGTAAAGGTAATAAAGGCGAGGAAGTCTGCTGTCCCAAGTTGAATAGCGGTTTATTCACGRCCATGCTTGAGCAGGGAGATGTGATGGGGACCTTTGCCGGACATGATCATGATAATGATTACGTTGGAGATCTTCATGGGATTCGATTATGCTATGGACGTGTTACCGGGATCGACACTTACGGTGAACTTGAGCGCGGAGGAAGAATCATCACCTTATTCGAAGGAAAGCGAGAGTTCGATACTAGGATAAAAGTTGCGGACGGAAAATTGGCTATTGAGCAGCAGTAAACATTGCCGATAAAGGTCAGAAGCAGGAACCGCGCGAAGATTTGTCGAAGTATATCAGCTACTTAGATTCCAACACATAAAAGAATGATACTTCCACGAAGGGTGAATAATGTGCAACCAAAAATCAAAGATGTCGCCCGCGTTGCGGGAGTCTCGGTTACCACTGTATCCAGGGTACTGAATGGCGAAAGGTATGTGAAGGACGATCTCAAAGAGAAGGTAACACAAGCCATTGAGCAATTAGGATACGCTCCTAGTCAAATCGCCCGAAGCTTGGTTCGAAATAAAACGAATCTCATCGGTGTTATCGTGCCCGATCTTACTTCAAGCTTCTATTCGACAATTTTAAGCAGTATTGAAGAAGCAGCTAGCTCGAATGATTACAATCTCTTGGTGTGCAATATCATTGAGKACATAGATAAAGAACTCAWATATATTAATGTGTTTCAGGAAATGCGGGTAGAAGGCATCATTATTATGCATGAGAAAATCAATGAGGAAATTCGTGCTTTGATTCATAAGATGAACATTCCCGTTATTTTTTCTAGTGTCAAACCGATGGACCAGGACTTCACTTCCGTAATAATAGATGCCGTTATAGCGGTTACAGGAATGCATTGACGGATCACTCGCTTAAAATCATATATGAAAATATCCGTTTTGGTGATTATAAAGTGAAGAGCGGATACGAGCAAATGAAAGATTTGCTGCGTAATAAACAAACGCCTACAGCTGTTTTTGCTGTAAGTGATGATATGGCGGTCGGAGCAATGAACTGCATCTGGGATCACAATCTTCGTGTACCAGAGGATATTTCTATCATGGGATTTGACGGAAGTCAACTGACGGAGCTTGCACGTCCGAGGTTAACCTCGATGGAGCAGCCTATACAAGACATGGGTAAAGTGACAATGGCTGCGTTGCTGAAACAAATAACGGATAAGGAAACGCCAACTGAGGATATCATCATGGATCATAAACTAGTTGTCCGTGAAAGTTGTATAAGAAGAGATTCATAGGAAATAGAGAGCACATCAGTGCATATCGGAAATAGATGGAGATGAGGCACCATTGAAAAATTACGATGTCATCGTGATTGGAGACGCGAATATTGATTTAGTTGTTGAAGGCTGCAACGAACTGCCAGCACCTGGACAAGAGGTATTTGTTCAAAATATGACCATTCATGTCGGAGGAGGGGCAGCTTTGTTTAGTTTGGCAATAGCCAAACTAGGCTTGAAGGTTGCCTTTAACGGGGTATTGGGTGATGACGGTTTCGGTCAGCTTATAAAGGATCGTTTTTCTCAGTATGGAATCGATACCAGCTATATTAGAAAGAGCAGTAGCAACACCGGTATTTCCATTGCCATTAACCCAGAAAATGACCGGTCTTTTATTTCATACGCAGGTTCAAATGCAGAGCTTAGCTTGAAACAGTTGGACATGAATAGTGTTTTGTTAGGTCGTCACGTTCATTTGACATGTTATAAGGGAAGTCGCAATCATGCTCTGTTCTTGGAAACTGTAAGAAAACTTAAATCGCTCAACGTTACGACTTCCATTGATGTTGGGTGGGATGATACCGGAGAGTGGTATTCGGGCATTTTTGAATTAATGAAGGAAGTCGATGTTTTTTTCATGAATGAAACAGAAGCGATTCACTACACCGGATGTGCAACAGTTGAGGAAAGCCTTAAAGTTCTTGCCAAACACAGCAATCATATCGTACTCAAACTAGGCTCGAAAGGTGCTGTGTCATCGGTACGAGGACAGCAGGCATACCGTTCAGGCTTCTCTGTTCGAGTCGTTGACACAACTGGCGCAGGTGATTCCTTTAACGCCGGATATATTTGTGGGTATTTGGCAGGCAAACAGCCAGAAGAATGCTTAATCTATGGGAACGCTTGTGGTGCATTGTCTGTTAGTGAATACGGTGGAAGCACGGCATCGACGAACATACAGCATTTAGAGAAACTTATCGCTGAGAGAATCGGTGAGACGATCGATACATTGGATATAGCACTATGAAACAGAAGATTCAAAGTGAAGGCTTATTCGCAAAACAATAAGCAGAGATTAGGAGAGTGGACATCATACAGGCCGAGGAACTATTCGCAAACCTCGTTAAGCTGAAAAACCGTGTGACCGAAGGGCAATGGGGCAAGCGTATCGTAGCGCAAATGGAATACGCAAATCGGGTTTCTAGGGTACGGGGGGGGCAGTATGACGAACTGATCAATCCAGTGGTTATCTATCTTTTGGATACGATAGAGCAGGAAGGCAATATTGGGGAGCAGGCGGTACGTAATGCCGAGCAACAACTATCTGAGATGGCTGCGGCAGCGAAGTCATACCACCTGATCTGCGCAGCTCATGCTCACCTGGATATGAATTTCCTATGGGGGTGGGATGAGACGGTATCGGCGACGCTTAACACATTCCGGACGATGCTGGATTTATTGCAGGAGTACCCAGATTTTAGGTTCTCTCATTCCCAAGCAGCTGCCTATCATATTGTTGAAACCTATGATCCCGAAATGCTAGAAGAAATAAAAGTTTATGTGCATGAAGGTCGATGGGAAATAACAGCCTCAACTTGGGTCGAAGCAGATAAAAACATGCCAAACGGTGAAAGTATGACTAGGCAGTTTTTATACGCGAAAAACTATCTTACGCGTATATTCGGATTAAAGCCGGATGATTTGCAAATCGATTTTGAGCCGGATACGTTCGGTCATGGCCTTAACGTACCAGAAACGTTGCATCATGCGGGCATCAAATATTATTACTATTGCCGCGGTCACAACAATGAAGGACATCATTTGTATCGCTGGGTGGCACCATCAGGTCGATCCGTTATTGCCTACAAAGAGCCGCATTGGTACGATTCCCGCATTGAAGCAGAAATGGTGCTCACAGTGCCGGAGTTTTGTCAGAAAACGGGTATGAATACGATGTTGAAGGTGTACGGGGTAGGTGATCATGGCGGTGGCCCAACGCGGCGCGACATAGAACGCATACTTGATATGAGGGAGTGGCCGATTTTTCCGACCATTCGCTTCGGCAAATATGCAGAATATTTTACATTAACGGAGCAAGTTGCCGATCAACTGCCGGTTGTGTGTAATGAGTTGAACTTCATATTTACAGGATGCTATAGCTCCGAAGCACGCTTGAAACAGGCGAATAGGGTTTCGGAGAATTTGTTGTATGAAGCTGAAGCATTGTCTAGTGTATCTACGCTATGGACGTCTTCCAAGTATTATGGCAAGCAGTTGGAAGAAGCTTGGAGAAAGACTTTATTTAATCAATTTCACGATATTCTGCCGGGAACAGGCATACCTGAAACGCGTAATCATGCACTTGGAGCGTTCCAAGAAACATCCGCCATGGCAAACAGCAAGCGAAGTGCAGCTATGCGGAGTCTTGCTTCGCGCATTGATACCTCGCGTTATCTGATTCAGGGCGAAGATCTGAAGGAAAGCTTTTCAGAAGGTGCCGGTGCAGGAGTTGGTGTCAGCATCACGCATCAGTTCCGAACAGGTGAAAGTGACCGTGGTCGTGGGAAGACTCGGATATTCAACGTTTTCAACAGCGCTCCTACGTCACGTGAAGAATTAGCCGAGATTACAATTTGGGATTGGGATGGAAATATCCAAAGCATAGGTTTTCAAGACGATGAGGGTCATTCAATCGATTTTCAATTTGTGGATCGCGGGTTTGCCGAGCATTGGGGGCACTTTTTCTTAAGAGTACTGCTTCCGGTGAACGTTCCAGCTTTGGGATACAGCACTTATATCATGACGGAAAAAGCAGGAGATATGACTTCTCTTACGGCAAATGACTTCTATTTAACAGGACAAAATCTGCCCCCGGTTGAGACGTATTCGTTTGTTCTAGAAAATGAGCTGATAAAAGCGGTTTTTGATGTGCGGAAGCTTACTATTCTCTCACTAATCAACAAAAAGAATGGGCAGCAGCTCATTGATAGCAGTAGACCAGCAGGCGTATTCCGATTTATCGAGGAGGATACTTTTCAAGGTGGCGGAAATGCATGGCTGGTAGGCGGTATCGTACAATGAAAGAGCTCACAGATGGCATCAAAATCGAAAACAGCGAGCTAGGCAGTAAGCTGCTCAGACAATCGATTACGTTCAGCGTTCCATTTCGCAGATCGAAGCTGCAAGTCATTGTATCACTAGATCAGGGTAGCAGCAGACTCGATTACAACGTGATGTGCGATTGGCATGAGTATGGAAATGATAAGGAGTTTACGCCGCAGTTACAGTTTTATACGCCTTTTAGTTATGAAAGTGAATCCTATCGATACAATATGGCTTTCGGTACGATTGAACGTCCGTCACTAGATCTAGACGTACCCGCGAACAGTTGGGCGCTCGGCGTTCCTGCTAACCGTGAGCAGAGTAGATCGCTTATGCTCCTATCGGATTGCAAATATGGTTTTCGTGGTGTGGATCAAGCACTTTCCGTAACCCTATTGCGGGGCTCTTATGGTCCTGATGCTTATCCGAACACTGGGGTTCACCGAATTCGTTTAAGTATTTGTATAGTTGATGCTTCAAGTAATCAACAGTTGATTGAACAGTCCTCCAATTACCATCTTCCACTACAGTACCTATCTGTTACAGCGAGTAATGGAGCTTGGCCGACAACACAATGTTTTTTCGAATTAATTGAAGGAACTATTGCAATAGCTGCGATAAAGATGCCGGAAGACAATCAAGCTAATAATCAGTGGATCGTTCGGGTATATGAAACAGAAGGAAAGACAACATCGGTAAAGCTGAAGCTATTCCGCAAGGTGAGCAAAGCTTATTTTGTCGATACGTTAGAACGACCTGTAGCTGAGGGAGGTGTTGCTATAGACGATTCCCAGATAGGTTTTGAGGTTACGGCTCATAGTGTTGCGAGTCTTTGTGTTGAATTCGAATAATAATTCGTCATGTAATGAAGAAGGAGTAACACTTCTAAATGATTTGGAGGTTGTCTGATGAGTATGGATCAAGAAGCTGATGAGATTACGCAAACATTAATAATTCCTATTTATCAAGAAACTTTGGAACGAATCTTGGACCTGCCGCAAGTCGGACAGCTATTCGATTCATCCGTATTGCGATCGCATATGGGCGTCAAGGATGCTATAACGTGGTTTTATGGTCGTCAAGGACAACATGATGTTGTACTCGTGGGCATGGGCGAGGCAGCACTAAGTCATCCCGTTCGCATTCGGGAAGCAGCCGGCAATATGGGAAGAGCAGCAGTAAAAGAGCAGTGTGTTAACGTGCATGTTTCTTTTCAGGCGTTATGGGATGGAAATACAGCACTGGATCAAGAAACAGAAGCAATATCGGCATGGGTGGAAGGCTGGAAGCTAGGTACTTATTCCTTCGATAAATATAAAACAAAGATTGAGAAGCGGGAAGTTCCTGCACTTTCTTTCGACCGACAGTCGGACTTACAGACCAAAGAGGCCATTCATCGTGGGGAAATTCAAGCAGAAGGCACTTTATGGGCGCGAGATCTCGCGAATGAACCTGCTAACCATTTGCGTCCGTTAGTTTTGGCGGACAGAGTGAAGGAGCGTTTTGCTAATACCGCCGTGGAGATTAATGTTTATACTGGCGAGGAGCTGGAGCGACTTAACTTTGCCGGAGTAATTGCGGTTGGTAAGGGAAGYGTATTTCCGCCTGCCTTTATCGAGCTTCGATATTGTACAGATAGCTCAAAACCACTTACGGCTTTGATTGGCAAAGGAATTTCGTTTGACACTGGGGGAATCAGCCTTAAACGCGATCACGATATTAGCAATATGAGGATGGATATGGCTGGAGCTGCTGGAGTACTGGGAGCGCTGGATATCGTGGTTAAGAGCGGTGTGTCCGCCAATATTGTGGTGTTGGTGCCAACTGCAGAGAACGTAATTTCCGGGGACTGTATGCTGCCAAGTGATGTGATCCAATATGCGAACGGCCTTACTGTTCAAGTTGGAAATACCGATTCGGAAGGCCGACTCATCCTTGCTGATGCGTTGATCTATGCCCATCGCATAGGTGCAGCGGAAGCGATAGATATGGCGACGTTAACTTATGCAGTCGTTGGGGCACTCGGCACCAAGATCGCGGGTATTTTGGGCAATGACGAGCTCGTGCAATTGTGTAAAAATGCTGGTGAGCCATTCGGCGAGAAAGTTTGGCAGCTGCCATTAGTAGATGAGTACGAATCGTACATGGATAGCACATATGCGGATGTCTGCAACATCAGCAGCGGTGATGGTGCGGGTGCGATTACAGCTGCGTTGTTCTTGCGGAAGTTTGTTCACCCTTCAATGAAATGGGCACATATCGACATGAACGGTCCGAAGGATTCATCTTCTGCTAAAGGTGAAAAGGCTGTCGGAGCGACAGGCTTTGGTGCGAGAATGCTGGCTTCATATTTGATGTCGAGGGAATAAGGAGAGTGACACTCCTTATTAAATTTATGTAAACGCAACCATTTACATTAATAACACAAAACAACAAGAGAGTAGGCGTTATAACCGAATTTATTAAACATTATATGTGGGAGGTTATTTATGTTAAGTGTGAGGAATAAGAGATTTGTTAGTATGATTTTAGTTATGAGTTTGTGGGTTAGCTGTATCTGTGTCGGTTTTCCTAATTCTAATTCAAATGCTTATGCTGAAGAAGGCAGCCAGTCTGTAGCAGTCACGGGATTAGTTGGTGAATGGAAATTTGACGAAGTGACATTGGGAGGTATATCACCGGACACGTTGTTGCGAAATAATTCAACACTTACTGGCGCTGCATTAGGAACCGGCAAGGTAGGTAAAGCTTTATTATTAAATGGCTATAGTAATTACGCAACTGTACCGAATCAGAATTTAATAAATACAGGCAGTGATTTCTCCATGAGCTTGTTTGTTAATTTCAATTCGCCCTATACGAATCGAAACGTAGTAATTGTTCAGCAGCAGGGTGAAGGTGGAGAAACGCTGCTGTCACGTAGACCTGATGGTAGATTACAATCCTCTCTTGGCGGAAAAACGACAATTGGAGATACATTAATTGAGCCTAAGAACTGGTATCATATTGCTCTTGTCAGAGAGAGTGATCTGGTTAAGCTTTATGTTAACGGTGCACTCGAAACGGTTACAGAAGATACGTTATTAATATCGAATATTGGTGATTTTCGGATCGGAGCTGACCGCGAGCCGGAAGTGACCAATGCGTGGCCGGGTTACGTCGACGAACTCAAGATTTATGACAAAGCTCTGACGAATGAAGAAATGAAACAGATTCCGGGTTTTAGCTGGCCAATTATTTCATTAAAAGGTGATTCTGAAATAGAGTTATCTTTAAATGATACCTATGTAGATAGCGGAGCAACGGCGTCCGATGCATCAGGGAAAAATATTACGGATAGTATTCAAACAACTGGACAAGTCGATACGAGCAAAGGCGGTATATATAAAGTAATATACACAGTCCCTAGCTCAGATGGAGTTTCGATTTCCAAAGTGCGAACGGTAACGGTTACACCTCCCAAAACGTTATCTCGCGCTAGCCGAGTATTAATTGACAAAGGGCTGCAAATGCAAACATGGATGACAACGGATGAAACGAAACGGACATATGCATCTGCTGATGAATGGACGGGAAGTAATTTCACCACAGCTACCTACTACGAATATCCAGGCTACAATAAAAAGTTTCATGAGGAAGTGCCAGGAGCACAATGGTCATATGTGAAAGGGGCTTTCGGTGATGGCTTGGGTGGCGGTCCGAAAAAAGGAGATATGGATGGTTTTCTGGAAGATGCTCAAAAAGATAATGTGAATAATCTCATTACAATATCTTTTGGAGATGAAGAAAGCTACAGTCCGGAGATATTGAAAACATTTACGGATTGGTTCAAATTGAGCCACGATCTGTATCCGAATGTTCTCGCTCATAGCAACCAACAATCGCGTCAATGGCAAAGGGACGATTATGAAACCTATATTCGTACGGCCGAGCCGGATCTGCTCACTTTCGATGATTATTTATTCACGACGATAGGCTCTGACAATAATCATTTTACAACGATTGTCAATAACATCAATGATCAAAGGACAATTGCTCTAAAGGGCTATGATGGAACAGGGCAAAGTCCAATCGCTTTCGGGCAATATTTGCTTGGTTTTAAGACAGGTGGATATTCAGGAGACACAGGCTCCTATATCATAACCGAATCTCAAATATATGGCGTTCCATTCGCTACGCTGACGTTGGGTGGAAAATGGCTCAGCTTGTTCAGATGGGAGTATGACAGTAGATACTTCTTGTTATTCGACAAGGATGGAAAGCCTACAGAGCAATATTACCAATACGCCGAAATGGCAAAACAAATTAAAAACCTCGGCCCGCATCTTGTACGGTTAAATAGTACAGATACTTCTATTGTACCTGGACAGCATAAGGATGAAAATGGAAAAGTAGTGAAGAACTTAACACCGAGAGAAACTCCAGTATTCGATAAAAATAACCAGTTGAAGCATCCCTATCTAAAGAGTATAGTTGCGAAAAACACTAGTATAGTTGCAGGTGACACTAGTGATAAAGAGAAGCTTAATGGCGATGTGTTGCTTGGTTTCTTTGAGCCGCTGCCGGATACTCAGGATTTTTTCAAATCAGCAGATATGGAATATTTTATGATTATGAACGGATTGACCTCAGGTAACGGTAAAACGGTGGAGCAGCAGAAAGGAAAAGGTACAGAGACAGAACAGACGATTACGGTAAAATTAAATCTAGCTAAATACAGCAAAGATGCTATCAAAAAAGTAAGCAGGCTTACAGGTGAACTCGAGTCTGTGGCATTGAAGCCATTGGGTGGAAACCTGTATGAACTAAAAGTCGTTCTTAACGGCGGAGTAGCGGATTTATTCCAATTGGATAAAGCTAAAGTTAATGCTAGCTATATTGCTTCGGATTCACTAAGTCTTCCGGAAGCATTTCGTATGAATGCGGGAGAAACGATAGCACTAGAGGCTGCTGTATCGCCAGCAGAAGCAACAGAGAAGAGTGTGAATTGGTACACTTCCAATGAGCAGGTTGCGACAGTAGATTCAAATGGGAATGTAACAGCGAAAGCTGGAGGAAAAGCCGTTATTACAGCACTTAGTGTGGATGGCAACAAGAAGGCAACTGTCACCATCACAGTTTCTAGTGTTAATGTCCCTGTAACTGGAATTACGGTTACTCCATCTACTGCAAAGCTCTTTACAGAAGAAACGCTCGGGTTGAACGCTGTGGTCTTACCAAACAATGCGACAAACAAAGCATACGATTGGTCTAGCAGTGACATAAATATAGCAACTGTAGATCAAAATGGCATCGTCATTGCCAAGGCTCCGGGTTCGGTAGATATTACGGCAAAAACGTCAGATGGGCTTTTTCAAGCCAAAAGTACGATAACGGTATTGGATATGGAAAGCGATGCGTCATTGTCAGAGTTAATCGTCGATGATGGAAGAACGAATATTCCTTTTGATAGTGAGGTTTTTGATTATACAACTACGATCAATTCAAAGGTAGATACAATTACGCTGCAGCCACGTCTGAAAAACAATGAAGGCACGATTACAGTAAATGATACAACAATCGTGAGTGGACAGCTAATAACTGCGGAGATACCGATGGGGAACAGCAAAATCGTCATCGTTACGACTGCGGCGGACGGAATTACAAAGAAGACCTATACGCTAACGGTAAAACGGAATAAAAATTTAGCGCTTGAAGCTACGGTTGTAAGTGCGACGTATTTGAATAAAGAAGGAGAAGCAGCTGACAAAAGCCGAAATGATTACGATAACGCAAGTGAGCATTCACCGCTGAAGTTTGCTGATGGAAAAATTGAGACTTATTTTCAAAGCGTAGAATATAAAAAGAAAGAATCGGGAGATCTCTGGGGGCTAAATGGTAAGGGGGAGTTTGATCCGGCGAATCGAATCATGCTGCAATGGGATGATGATAACCTTCAAGATTTCAATAAGCTTGTCTTAGTTGTTAACAATGCTCAGCAGCAAGGGTTAACCGTCATGGATACTCAGACAACCGTAGACGGTACTAAATGGGATGAGCTCAATAAAAGTGCCTATAAACCGACCTGGCAAACAGACAGTCCGGACATTTACGAGAAGATAACGATCGATCTACCGAATTATAAAGAAGAATACGGAAATGATTACAAAGGTTTAAAAGGCATATTTTTACTGCTGTGGGCAGCAAATTTAAATGCAGAACACAAATATGCCATCAGTGAGTTCGAACTGTATAATGAGCAGGATGCGACAGAGCCTGTTAAATTGATAGTTAGCGATATACCTGCGACGGCGATTCAGATCGAACCTGGATCATTGGAGCTGCTGGTTCATAATACAGCGAAGCTAACTGCTAGTTTCACACCAGCTAATGCAACTGATAAAAAGGTAGAATGGTCAAGTAGTGATGAGCGTGTTGCAACCGTGAATAAGCAGGGGATTGTTACCGCAATCCAAGCTGGAAAGGCAATGATTACGGCAAAAACTAATGGTAACCTTACCTCAAAAAGTGAAATCACAGTAACGAATCCTAATAGTGACGCATCCTTGGCGACTCTCAAAGTAAATGGTGGCAACACGAATATATCCTTTWACAGCAGTACTACCGACTATACATTAAGCCTCGATCCAAGTGTAGATACGATCACATTGGTACCAGAGCTAAACAAAACAAACGGAACAATGAAAGTCAACGGCATTTCTGTGAGGAGCGGTCAGTTGATAACAGCCAAGGTGCCGATGGGGAACAGTAAGATCGCTATTGTGACCCTAGCGGCGGACCGGTTCACAACGAAGACCTATACGCTAACGGTAAAACGGAATAAAAATTTAGCGCTTGAAGCTACGGTTGTAAGTGCGACGTATTTGAATAAAGAAGGAGAGCCAGCTGACTTAAGCCGAAACGATTACGATAACGCAAGTGAGCATTCTCCGCTTAAGTTTGCTGACGGAAAAGTTGAGACTTACTTCCAAAGTGTAGAGAATAAAATAAAAAAACAGGGAGATCTCTGGGGGCTAAATGGTAAGGGCGAATTTGATCCGGCGAATCGGATTATGCTGCAATGGGACGATGATAACCTTCAAGATTTCAATAAGCTTGTTCTAGTCGTGAATAACGCTCAGCAGCAAGGATTAACTGTCTTTAACATTCAGACGTCTGTAAATGGTACAGAATGGGATGAAATTGTCGGTACTGCCTCAAAACCAACTTGGCAAACAGACAGTCCGGATATTTACGAAAAAATAACGATCGATTTACCGAACTACAAGGAATTTTACGAAAAAGAAGGCAAAGATTACAAAGGTGTGAAGGGCATATATTTACTGCTGTGGGCTGCAAATTTAAAAGATCACAAATATGCCATCAGCGAGTTCGAGCTTTATAATGAGCAGGATGCGACGGAGCCTGTCTTATTGACAGTAAGTGATATACCAGTTGATCCTGAGAATCCTAATGATTCAATAGTTGCTGACTGGGTATTCACAGAAGCAAATGTGCAGTCCGGAACATCTATTGCAGCGGGCAATTTAGTTATTAAAGATAGAAGTGGCAATAACAACGATCTTAAAATGGCTTCGTTCGGAGAGTTTGAAGGCAAAATGCTGTCTTTTACTGACGACGGTGCTGTTGAGTTTGCAAATGCTAGAAAAGCAGGGGATTATTTTACTACAGTGGAAAAGGCCCCAATCAATACGGAAACTTTTAAAAAAGGCTTTACTATTGAAGCAGAATTTAAGCTTGGCTCCAGTGTTAATAAATGGATGGGCATATTGACCCGCCAAGGAGTTAACAGATTTGAAGCTGGCAATGAGGAGTCGCTATCAACTCTTTCTATTTCGGAGATTCCGGAGGTTCAATGGGCGAGTACCCCTGGGGACTTGAGCCCGAACTCGAACTCGAACGAGATCCAGACGAACTGGTCGAACTCGCTTTCCTATATCAAGGCATGGGCGAAGTCAAAGGACTACACACACGTTGCGATCGTGAATGATGGTACGAAGACGCGATTATTCCTAAATGGCATAGAATCCATTCGCAATCCTCAAACTGACGGGATTATTAATGGGATCGCGGCTGAAGTGGGCAAGGGGTGGAATGTCGGTGCTTCTGAATGGGATGGCAAACCAAACAGCCTCTATTTAGGGAAAATTAAACATATCAGGGTATCCGATAAAGCACTGGAAAAGGACCAATTCTTTAAAACGGAATTCAACTACCCAGTAGACTATGGGACGAACAATGATCTTCCTATGTTTGCACCCGATACGTATACATTTGCTATCATCCCAGATCCACAGTATGTGGTGCAATCAAAACCAGAAATTCTGGAGAAACAGCTCCAGTTTATTGCAGACAATCATATAAGTAAAAATATCGCCATGACGTTAAATGTTGGCGACACGACCCAAAGCAGCGCGGCCAAAGAATGGGCTTCCGCCGATAAAGCATTTAAGATTTTGGATAACGCCAAAGTCCCATACATTGTTACGCGTGGTAACCATGATACGAACGGTACCGGCTATATAGACACCATGGGTCCCAAAAGGTTTTCCGAGACTGAGCACTTCCAGGGAGCCTCTCCTTCCGGTTTAAGTACTTATTCGATCATAACCGCTGGTAGCTACAAGTATATGTTCCTAGCGGTAGACTCAGTAGGGAACGATTCAAGTAATACGACAGAAAGAAACTGGGCAAAAACGGTGCTTAATGAGAATCCGAACATCCCAACAGTCATTTTCTCTCATAATATTATGACTATCGACGACAGCGGTCAAGTGAGTGAAGGCGGTCAGGGCAGTTTATTCTGGAGTGACCTTGTCGAAAATTATGATCAAGTATTTATGATGGTAGGCGGTCATATCAGTGGTGCAGGTCTGAATGTGAAGAAGAACGCCAAGGGAAAAGACGTCTTGCAGGTGTTAACTGACTATCAATCGGATATTGCAGGCGGTAACGGTTGGACATCGTTCTTTGAATTTGATGAAAAATCGAAAGAGATTCGTGTTAAGACGTTCTCGCCATATGTAGACAGCATTCCGGTAGGTGAGCGTTCATACCTTGACACGAAGTTCCTGATTGGTCCCGGCGATATGTACAGTATTCCATTCAATTTTAGTAGTAGGTTTATCTTTACGAAAAATGATACAACATCACCACCGGTAATAATAATTCCTGATCTGACAAATGGCAAAGGCTCAATTAAATTGAATGTGCCGAATGTTGATGCTAGAACAGGAGAAGCAAAGGCAGTGGTAGAAGAGCGAGACTTGAACAAAGCGCTTAGCACAGCTCCGACCGATGATAATGGCGTGAAAACCGTTAAAGTTGAAGTGCCGAAAGCGAATAAACCTAGATCGTATGTCGTTGAGCTTCCGAAAGCAGCGCTTACTGCTGATCAAGCGACGCATATGATCGAGATTACGACTGAATTTGGAACAATAACTGTACCTGCCAATATGCTACAAGGACAGGATTTGTCCGGAGCGAAGACAGTCGCGATAGTTATTGCCAAAGTAGATCAAACATCGCTTGATCCGGCCTTACAGCAGCAGATCGGAGCTAGGCCTGTAATTGAAGTTGATGTATATATCGATGGAGTTAAGGTGGCTTGGAATAATCCACAAGCTCGAGTGAAAGTTACTGTTCCATATAAGGCGGCTGATGCCGAGTTGGCCGATCCGGAGCATATTGTAGTTAGTTACATTAGCAACGCTGGCATAGCGACACCTGTATCTAACGGAAAATATGATTCTGCTAAAGCAACGGTCACTTTTACGACGACTCATTTCAGCAAGTACGCTGTTATGTTTGTCCATAAGACGTTTGAAGACCTCGAGAAGGTGAACTGGGCTAAAAAACAAATCGAGGTGCTAGCGTCTAAGGGGATTATTAATGGCATGTCGGAAACAAAGTACAATCCGTCAGCTTCCATAACTAGGGCGGACTTTATCGTCCTACTTGTGAGGGCGCTTGAGCTAACGGCTGCAACCGATTCGAGTTTCACTGATGTGAATTCTTCAGCCTACTATTATAATGAAGTGATGATCGCCAAGAAGCTTGGAATTACTAACGGCACTGGAAACAATAAGTTTAATCCTCTTCAACCGATTACAAGACAGGATGCATTCGTTCTTCTGCATAAAGCGATGAAGGTCTCGGGTTTAAAGCTGAACGAAGATACTTCTTCTGAGCTGGATCATTTTAACGACAAGACAAAGGTTGCTAATTATGCGACAGAAAGCTTGGCTATAATGGTCAAGAATGGAATCATTCAAGGAAATGGGAAGTACATTCTTCCGCTAGATTCATTATCCAGAGCAGAGACGGCAGTAGTTTTGTATAACATGATTAACAAATAATTAATAAAGAATTGCCGCCCGAGTTAAATAGGGCGGTTTTTTCTTTTTTTGTATTAACTAATTATGGAAGCTGATGGATATAAAAATGAAAGGGTTTTCAATATTAGTGTTTAGTTAAGGTAAGTAATTTTTATAGGCTATTGTAAAACGGGTTAGAATCCATTATACTGACTTCAATTACCATATGATAACGATACCAGAAAATAATTCTGTTCAGGTATGGTATCGATACCATACGGAGTGATGAGTAAAGTGTATGGGCCTTTTACGGTGATTTGTTGGAGGCTGCTGCGATGCATTGTCTGAACGATAAGGCATGCATTTTTGAATATCGATTGATGCCTGTATTTAATGTTGAAGAATAGAATAACCATAGTAGTAGAGGAGTGTTTATATGAAAATGATGGAGATTCAGGGCGTGAACAAGCCCATGTCCCGGTTGATCATGGGAACGGGAGATCTTAGAGAATTGAATGAGGCGAAACGCTTGATGCTCGATTCTTACATTGAAGCTGGCGGCAATATGTTTGACACCGCCCATCAGTACAGAGGGAAAGAGAAGATTCTGGGACAGTGGCTCGATGAGAAGAAGATTAGGGATAAAGTAGTTATTATGACCAAGGGCGCTCATCATGATGACGGGAGCCCAGGAGCAAGGGTTAACCCGCAAGCAATTCGTAAGGATTTAGCCGAGAGTCTAGAGAGACTGGGCACAGATTATATTGATTTATATGCCCTTCATAGAGACGATCCAAGTGTAGAGGTCGGGCCAATTATGGAGGAGCTGAATGAGCAGCTAGGTACGAAGAAGATCCGGGCGATCGGTGCTTCGAACTGGTCGTATCAACGTATTCAGGAAGCGAATGATTACGCGGCAGCACATCAATTAGTAGGTTTCACTTTTAGTAGTACAAACCTGAGTCTTGCCAAGGCGAAGGAACCGAGGTGGGAGGGCTGTGTTTCGGCTGATGAGGATACCTGTGAGTGGCATGAACGCAATCAGCTGACACTATTGTCATGGTCTTCTCAGGCAGGTGGATTTTTCTCGGGTAATTTTACGCCAGATAATCTCTCGGATGCGGAAATGGTGAGAGTCTATTACAACGACAACAACTGGGAGCGGTACCGGCGTGCGGTAAAACTGGCGGAGCAGAAACAAGTATCGCCGATTCAAATTTCATTATCTTATGTTCTTCATCAACCTTTCCCTACATGTGCGATCATCGGTCCACGGAATCCTGATGAGCTCCATGACTCGGTACTGGCTATGAATCTACCATTAACACGTGGG
The DNA here is from genome assembly GCF_056402455.1 of Paenibacillus sp. P4_A7. Classification (NCBI taxonomy): domain Bacteria; kingdom Bacillati; phylum Bacillota; class Bacilli; order Caryophanales; family Paenibacillaceae; genus Paenibacillus; species Paenibacillus sp. P4_A7. Next base: position 31,832 of record NZ_JBFUHJ010000061.1, read on the forward strand.
GAAGTTGAATGGTTGGATTTAAAAAAGGAGGAAATTGCGGAATGATTAGAAATCAATTAGCGGCTCAGCTTTATACCTTAAGAAATGAAGTGAAAAAGGACTTTCCAGCAGTATTGAGGCAATTAAGTGAGATGGGCTGGGCGGCTGTGCAGATCGACGGGCTGCATGGATATGAAGCGCGAGAAATTGCTGCAGTGATGAAAGAAGTTGGATTACGTACTGCCGGCATGCATGTAGGGCTGGAAAGAATGAAGTTTGATTTGGAGGCTGTGCTCGAAGAGGCTCGCTTGTTCGATACCAAAGACTTTATCTGTCATTCATTGCCGGATGGCCTGCAAAATCCAGAAGGGTATGCAAGCGTGAAGAGTGATTTGCTTGAAGTCGCTGCCAAAGTTCAGGGTACGGGATATCGCGTAGGATATCATAATCATGATTTTGAATTTCATACAACTATAGAAGGTAAATTTGCACTTGAATACTTGCTCGAGGATCCGGCTATTTACGCGGAAATTGATACGTACTGGGTTCGCAAAGCTGGTCAAGATCCTCTGTCCTTCATCCGTAATTATGCGAATCGTATGCCGATCCTTCATCTGAAGGATATGACTGCGGACAGCAGAGAGACTTTCGCAGAGATCGGATCAGGGGTCATCGATTTTGCTCCAATCCTCCAGTGGGGATTGCAAAGTGGCGTTGAATGGTTTGCGGTAGAGCAGGATTACTGCTCGGGAAGTCCGATGGACAGTCTGGCTGCTAGCTTGGAATACTTATTGAAGTTGGAAGAAACACTCGTTTGATAACTGCACAACAATAGCGCCTACTAATCGTCGCCGTGCCGGAAACGATTTGGGTCCTAGAGATATGACGCACTATTTAATCCCGACTAAACCTGAAGCCCGCGACTAAACTGGAACGGCGGGCATTTTCTCATCCAATCTATAATGAACCGAGGTTTTGCTGATGAAAACGATTCGCTTGACTATGTCGCAGGCTTTGCTGCGATTTCTGGATCAACAGTATTTGTCTGTGGACGGAGAAGAGATTAAGTTCGTTCGTGGTGTTATGGGCATCTTCGGACACGGCAATGTCACAGGAATTGGTGAGGCCCTTGAACGAGAACTTGGTGATTTAATGTTCGTTCAGGGTAAGAACGAACAAGGGATGGTTCACGCAGCTACAGCTTATGCTAAGCAGAAAAACCGCCGTCAGATTTTTGCATGCACGACCTCAATAGGTCCGGGAGCGCTCAATATGATGACAGGCGCAGCAACAGCAACAGTTAACCGTATACCTGTGCTGCTGCTGCCAGGCGATAACTTTGCTTCCCGCCAGCCTGACCCTGTTCTACAGCAATTGGAAGTTCCGAGTGACTACTCGATATCGGCTAACGATCCGTTCAAGTCGGTCAGTAAGTTCTGGGACCGCATCGTTCGTCCGGAGCAGCTGATGTCATCCCTTATACAAGCGATGCGAGTTCTGACAGATCCAGTAGAAACAGGGGCGGTCACTTTAGCACTGCCGCAGGACGTACAAACGGAAGCCTATGATTATCCAGCACGCTTCTTCGAGAAGCGTGTTCATTTCCTGCAGCGTCGTCCGGCTGAGCAGGATGCTATCCTACGTGCAGCAGATTTAATCGCACGCAAAAAGAAGCCTTTGATTATCGCAGGTGGTGGCGTTCACTACGCGGATGCGACAAGAGAGCTTCTTGCTTTCGCAGAAGCCTTCGGCATTCCGGTAGCTGAGACGCAAGCGGGTAAAAGCGCGGTACCGTGGAATCATTCGCTCAGCCTTGGCGGAGTTGGTACGACAGGCACACTGGCAGCGAATCGAGTTGCTGCTGAAGCAGATTTGATCATCGGCGTCGGTACACGATTTTCCGATTTCACGACCGCATCCAAATCAGCTTTTCGCAACCCAGATGTAGCATTTCTGAACTTGAATGTTAATTCTTTTGATTCGGTCAAGATGGAAGCTGAGTCTGTTACGGCGGATGCAAAGGCATCGCTTGTTGCGCTGCAGAAGGAATTAATGGAACGCGGATTCAACTCCGGCTATGCTGACGGTTATATCGAAGAGTTGAAAGCGGAGTGGGACGGTGAAGTTGATCGTCTCTACTCTCTTGAGAGTGTTGATGGGTTAACACAGACAAGAGCTCTCGGAATCATCAATAGCTTTATCGGATCGACAGATGTTGTCGTCGGCGCTGCCGGCAGCCTTCCAGGCGATCTGCACCGTATCTGGCGGACGACGGAACCGAAGACGTATCACTTGGAATATGGCTTTTCCTKTATGGGGTACGAGATTAGCGGTGCGTTCGGTGTCGCACTTGCCGAACCCGAGCGTGATGTGTATGCGTTAGTTGGCGACGGAAGCTACCTCATGCTGCACTCTGAGCTGATTACGGCAATTCAAGAAGGCGTTAAGCTGACCATTCTACTATTCGATAATAATGGGTTTCAATGTATTCATAACTTACAACGCGGTCACGGCAGCGATGGATTCGGCAATGAATTCCGCTTCCGCTCCAAAGAGACGGGACGGCTGGACGGACCGTATATGCCAATCGATTTCTCATTACTTGCCCGTGGCTTGGGCGCAGCATCTTATACCGCCGGCACTGCCAAGGAGCTGGAGCAAGCACTTCATGACGCGAAAACGGAGCAAGGACCTGTTTTGGTGGAAATTAAGGTGCTTCCGGGAACGAATACGGGTGGTTATGACTCCTGGTGGAACGTCGGCGTACCTGAGGTATCTGTGAGTGAAAAAGTACGGATGGCGCATGAGAAGATGCAGCAAGACATCGGTGCGGCGCGTCCTTATTAATAGGAAAGAAGGGATACAATGGATACGATCACTTTTGCGAACGATAGAGATTTGGATTTTGTGGCGATTGGCCGTCTATGTATTGATTTAAACGCTAATGAAATCAATCGGCCGATGGAAGAGACGATGACATTCACCAAATATGTCGGCGGGTCACCGGCGAACATCTGCATTGGTATGTCGCGACTAGGCATGAAAACTGCGTTCATCGGCAAGATTGCTGATGATCAGATGGGGCGGTTTATCGACCAATACTTACGGAATAACGGCATAGACACTTCAGGCGTCAGCACGGATCGGACAGGGGCGGTTACTGGTCTTTCTTTTACAGAAATCAAAAGCCCGGAAGATTGCAGCATACTGATGTACCGCAGTAAAGTGGCTGATCTGTTGCTCGCACCAGAGGAAGTCGATGAATCGTTGATCGCTCGAAGCAAGGTTCTGCTCGTTTCCGGTACAGCGCTGGCACAGAGCCCATCCCGCGAGGCGGTTCTTCTTGCTCTTCGTTACGCTCGTAAACATAATACAAAGGTGATATTTGATATCGATTACCGGCCATATACGTGGGTATCCCCTGAGGAAACGGCGATTTACTATCATATGGCAGCGGAAAAAAGTGATATTATCATCGGCACACGTGAGGAATTCGATATGCTGGAGCGGTTCGACGGCAATACGGAGCGCAGTGACGAGGTAACAGCGGCGCAATGGTTTGGTTATCACGCTGAAATCGTCGTTATTAAGCACGGTAAAGATGGATCGATCGCTTATGGCAAAGATGGCAGCTCGCAGCGGGGTTCTATTTTCCCAGCTAAGGTTATCAAAACGTTCGGAGCTGGTGACTCCTATGCATCAGGTTTCATCTATGGGCTTATGCAGGGATGGGATGTCAGCCGCAGTATGACTTTCGGCAGCGCATCTGCTTCGATTGTTATTTCCAGCCACAGCTGCTCGGACGCTATGCCCACGGTCAAACAGATTGAACAATATATGCTTGCTTCCAAACAAGCTTAGTTGGAGAGGAGAACGGCAAATATGTCTCAAACAAATGCAATTGTAACCTTATCAAATTTTATAGGGGGCGAATGGATCGCTTCTAACTCAGGTAAGATGGACCCTGTGTTCAATCCAGCAACTGAAGAGATTCTAGCTTACGTTCCTCTGTCCTCCAAGGATGATGTGGATCAAGCTGTCCAGAATGCCAAAGAAACGTTTAAAACATGGAGTAAGACGCCGGTACCACGCCGTGCTCGAATTCTATTTAAATATCAGCAGTTATTGGTCGATCATTGGGAAGAGCTTGCTCAGATTATCACATTAGAGAATGGAAAAAACTATCAAGAGGCTCATGGGGAAGTGATGCGCGGCATTGAATGCGTCGAATTCGCTGCTGGGGCACCAACTCTTATGATGGGCAAGCAGCTTCCCGACATTGCCACGAATGTGGAGTCGGGCATGTACCGCTATCCGATTGGGGTTGTGGGAGGCATTACGCCATTTAACTTCCCGATGATGGTACCTTGCTGGATGTTCCCACTTGCGATCGCTTGCGGCAATACGTTCGTCCTGAAACCATCCGAGCGGACGCCTCTTCTAGCGAATCGACTGGTGGAGCTGTTTAAGGAAGCGGGTTTGCCGGACGGTGTACTGAATCTAGTACACGGATCACATGATGTAGTAAATGGATTGCTAGAGCACCCGGACGTCAACGCGATTTCGTTTGTCGGTTCCCAGCCGGTCGCGGAATATGTGTATAAAACGGCAACTGCGCAAGGGAAACGGGTACAAGCGCTCGCTGGTGCCAAAAATCATACGATCGTCATGCCGGATGCCGAGATGGACGGTGCAGTGACTCAGATCATTAACGCGGCGTTTGGCTCCGCTGGGGAACGATGTATGGCTTGTGCTGTCGTCGTCTCCGTTGGCGAAGCGTCCGAGACTTTGATCGATAAACTGGTCGCTGCAGCTGACAAACTGATCATTGGCAACGGTAGGGATAAAGATGTCTTCCTTGGTCCGGTTATCCGTGGTCCACATAAGGAGCGAACGCTCGGCTATATTGCGACGGGCATAGAAGAGGGAGCGGTACTACTTCGCGACGGACGTATGGATGCAGCATCAAGTGGCACAGGGTATTTCGTCGGCCCGACGATTTTCGATCAAGTGACGAGCGAGATGAAGATTTGGAAGGACGAAATATTTGCTCCTGTGCTGTCTGTTGTCCGAGTGGATACTTTGGAAGAGGCAATAGAGCTTGCCAATCGTTCAGAACTGGCAAATGGCGCATGTATTTTCACTCAAGACGGCAGCCATGTTCGCCAATTCCGGGAAACCATCGACGCTGGTATGCTGGGTGTAAATTTGGGCGTACCTGCCCCAATGGCATTTTTCCCTTTCTCCGGTTGGAAGAAGTCATTCTATGGTGACTTGCATGCCAACGGTTCAGACGGTGTAGAGTTCTTTACGAGAAAGAAAATGGTCACCTCCCGCTGGTAAGCAGGAGGCCTGCAGGGGGATAGGATGTTTCCGATCCTCCTGCTAAAATGATAGGATAATGAGTTGAATTACTGGAAGGGAGGCATTAGTAAATATGAGTGAATTGATAGTAAAGCCGAACCAGGCCCCGGACCAGGAAGGTAATATCCTTCGAGTTACGCCAGAATCGGCGGGGTGGGATTATGTTGGTTTTGAAGTGTTTACGCTAAGTGTCGGAGAAACACTGAGCCGACTGACAGGGGAACGTGAAGCTTGCGTTGTCTTGCTAAGAGGGAAGGCTGACGTTTCTACAGCAAAAACGGAATGGAAGAGCATTGGCCGTCGAATGAGTGTATTCGAGAAAATTCCACCATACTCCGTATATGTTCCTTCTGAGGATAAATTTACTGTTACCGCGCTAACTGATCTGCAAATCGCTGTATGTTGTGCTCCTGGAAGAGGGACGCATGCAGCAAGGTTGATTGAATCCGGTCAGGTTGGGGTTGAAAATCGTGGAGAGGGCATTACGCAGCGGCTCGTTCATAATATTTTGCCAGAAACAGCAGACGCTGACAGCCTGCTCGTCGTAGAAGTGTTTACGCCAGCCGGTCACTGGTCCAGTTTCCCTCCGCACAAGCACGACCGTGATTTCCTGCCGGAGGAATCGCTGCTAGAAGAAACCYATTATTATCAAGTTCAGCCAGAGCAAGGGTTTGCGGTACAGCGTGTCTATACAGACGACCGTTCATTGGACGAAACGCTGACTGTGGGTAATGGTGAAGTTGTACTAGTACCAAAGGGTTACCATCCTGTTTCTGCCCCTCCAGGCTATGATGTATATTATTTGAACGTAATGGCGGGACCCGTTCGTATCTGGAAGTTCTATAACGATCCGGATCATGCTTGGTTGATGCCTAAACCGCGATAAGGAATAAATGAGTACGTGATTCACAATTTATGATACTACCGTTGAAAGAGAGCTATGCCATTTGTAATGATTGGGCAGCTCTCTTTTTGGTGCGCCCACGGTGGGCACGGATGAGGCGCACAAACAAGTACCCACATTTCACCAATTGCAGCTCACCAGCCTAATTCACGAGCACAAATGCTCCTCATTTCACCGATTGTAGCCCATCGTCTGAAATCAAGAGCACAAGTCCCCCCTCATTTCGCCTATTGTGGCTAATCGACTGAATTCAAGAGCACAAGTCCCCCCTCATTTCGTCTATTGTGGCTAATCGACTGAATTCAAGAGCACAAGTCCCCCTCATTTCGCCTATTGTGGCTAATCGACATAAATAATAGTACCTCATCGTCTCCATATAGGGGGAATGTTCACAAATTAGTGCTTCTGTGTTCCATGCTTTATTTACAATGACTATGTAGTTTCAAAATTTGAAATTAAATGGAAACGTAAGAGGGTGTACTACGATTTAGTATCAGTGGATGAACTTAATTGTTGTGTTAGCTCGATCCATGTCCTCTTTCTGATAGATTAGTTGAGTATTCTGGAACTAAATCATCTATAATTCCATAATAACTCTCATTAGTTTCAGAATGTGAAACTAATTGTACATCTCCTCCAAATCGCTAGATGAAATGTACGTTCATGGCGATAACACCTCACAATATACATGGAACTTTGCGCAAACTCCAGCTATGATAGATATGGCTGCACAAAAGTGCTGAGTAGTATTTATTCATTCAAGGTGGTGTTTAAATTGGATAATATCGGACTAACAAGAGCAATAACTAATCGGAAGAAATTTCATTTTGATAATGTCTATTTTAATGATCCTCAATTATATGAATCGATCCTACTATTCCAAATCGGGGATTTATCCTGCGATGCAGGGTATGTCATTGGCGAACATATTCAACACTGCTATGAAATAAGCTATATTGTTTCAGGGAAGGGAATATACTATCGTGATGGGATCGCCTATCCTGTTAAGGCGGGTGATATTTTTCTGAATTTACCGGGTGAGAAGCACGATGGGAAGGCAGATTCAATTGAACCCTTTCGCTACTTCTATGTTGGATTTATTTTTGCAGAAGGTGTAGACGTTCAAAATTCTCTTATCCATATTCAAAAAATGTTTGATCACATTCAAAATCCAGTCACAGCCGACAATATAGKCATTCATGAGCCTTTTGTAAGTATATTCAACGAGCTAATTAATTTAAATAGTTACTCAACTTTAATGATCAAAACCTATCTGAATCAGATTATTGTATTAGCTTACCGTAATTTTTTTGAAAGCTGGAAACCCGATTACTCTCCACAAAAAAAGACAGACGAAAACAAAAAAATGGTATACGAAATTATCCATTACATAGATTACAACCTGCTTAAAATGACAGAGCTTACTC